>JAGBEM010000267.1 GCA_017936985.1 Oscillospiraceae bacterium | reverse complement strand
GGGAGCAGCGTAGCTGTTGCCATAGGCAGTGCCATCGTTGCTGCGCTTGCTATCGCCGAAGTAGACGTTGTCAGCAACGACTTCAGCAGTGCGGCGCTTGTTGCCTTCTTTGTCGGTCCAGGAACGGATCTGGAGCCGGCCGGAAACCACGATCATAGAGCCCTTGGTGAAATACTTGGAGACGAACTCTCCAGTCTGACGCCAGGCAACGCAATCGATGAAATCGGTTTCCTTTTCACCGCCGTCTCTGCCGCCGAAGTCACGGTCGACAGCAACGCTGAAGCTGGCAACGGCGATGCCGCTGCCGGTACGGCGAAGTTCGGGGTCACGGGTCAGACGACCCATAATGACGATGTGGTTGAGCATATTCTTACTCCTCCACGACGGTGGTCAGGCAGCGCAGGACACCTTCGGTGATCTTCATAACGCGCTCCATCTCAGCAGGGAACTCGGGCTTGGACTCGTAGTTCATCAGAACGTAGTAGCCCTCGGGCAGATCGTTGATGGGGTAGGCCAGCCGACGCTTGCCCCACTCGTCGATGTTAGTCAGAGTACCCTCCGCTTCCACCATTGCCTTGAACTTTTCCACAAGTGCGGCGATGCCCTCCTCGCCCTGAGCGGGGTCGATGATGTAGAGCACCTCGTACTTACCGGTGATCTTAGCCATGTTGTTTGCACCTCCTTTTGGACTTTTGGCCCCCGGTCGCGCCGGGAGCAAGGATTGTCCGCATTCGCAGACCAGTGTATTATATGCTTATTTAGGGGAAATGTCAAGGATATTTTTTACAAAAAGTACGCATTTATGGGGGAAATCGGCTTAAATCCCAAGGAAGTAAAAAAGCCTTGCCATCCAGCAGCTTCCTCTTGCATTTTCGACAGCTTTTGCTATAATGGTGTTATGTAAAACGGTGTCGGATCCTGTCTTTTCGGATCCGGGAGAGGATGGAACTATGAAACAACTGTTTTGCCTTGCTCTGGCAGCGTGTCTGTTGCTTTGCGCCTGTGCAGTGCCCAATGACGACAGCACATCCCAGCCGCCCCAGACGGAATCGAAAGAGCCTCCTACCTCTGAGGAGACACAGTATACAGAGTTCACGGAAACCACCGAAGAGACCCAGCTTACCGAGCCACCCACGCAGCCGCCTACGGAGCCGCCGGTACTGTACACCAATCCTCTGACCGGTGAGCCTCTGGATGCACCCATGACCAACCGGCCCTTTGCGGTGATGCTGAACAATATTAAGGCGGCTATGCCCCAGCACGGTGTCAGCCAGGCAGATATCCTCTATGAGATCCTGGCAGAGGGCAATATCACCCGCTGCATGGGTCTTTTCAGCGATATTGCTTCTGTGGAAGCCCTGGGCTCTATTCGCAGTGCCCGGAAATACTATGTAGACATCGCGCAAAGCTATGACTGTGTCTATGTCCATGCCGGCGGCAGTGACGAGGCTTACAGCTACATGAGCAGTATCAAGTGCGACCATATCGACGGTGTTAACGGTGCCAACGCCAGCAAATATTACTACCGGGACAAGGACCGGCTGAACAGCGGCTACAGCAAAGAGCATACCATGTTCATTACCGGCCCTAAGGCTGTTGAGTACGCCACCGTGCGCAAGTGCACTCTGACCCGGACCAAGGAACTGAACTACGGTCTGCAGTTTGACGATGAGACCCTGATCATTGGCTCTGCAGCCAACAAGGTCAAGATCTACTTCAATACCGGCAGTAAGCCCTCCTCCAGCACAAAATCCACAACCATGACCTACAATGCGGAAGATGGCTTGTACTATGCTTATCAGCACGGCAAGGATTATATCGATGGCAACACCGGCGAGACCATCGCATTTAAAAATGTGATGATTTTGAAGGCAAAGACCAGCACCCAGTCCAACGGAAAGCTGCGCACCATCGAGCTGACCGGCTCCGGTGAAGGCTACTTTGTGTGTAACGGTCAGTTGGTTCCGATCCAGTGGAGCAGAGAAAGCCTGTATAAGCCTTTTGTCTATACTTTGGGCAACGGCACACCGCTGACTTTTGGCGTGGGCAGTACCTATATTGCTGTGATCCCCACCAAGGGCGTTGTGGAATACGAATAACGGATCAGAAAAGAGGGCGTCGGCAGACGCCCTCTTTTTGTAGAAAGCCGAAATGTTTACATTGTGTGAACTTTGGTGTTTCTGCGGACTACACCTTGATTTTCTGCAGGCGAAATCGTATAATGATGACAATTATCAAAAGAGGGGGAACGCATATGCAGACCAATGAAAATCAGATTACCGAGGTAGCCCAGAAGATCCTGGGACAGGTGCGCCGGGTCATTGTAGGAAAGGACCAGGCGTTGCTGTGGGTCATGGCTGCAGTGCTCTCCGGCGGACATATTCTGCTGGAGGATATTCCCGGTGTGGGCAAGACCACCATGGCAGTGGCTTTTTCCAAAGTCATGGGCCTGCGCTGTAATCGTGTTCAGTTTACCCCGGATGTGCTGCCGTCGGATGTGACCGGCTACTGCGTGCTGGATCAGGCCACCGGCAAAATGGTGTACCAGCCCGGCGCTGTGCTGTGCAATCTGTTTCTGGCGGATGAATTAAACCGCGCCACCTCCCGGACCCAGTCTGCTTTGCTGGAGGCCATGGAAGAGGGACAGGTCACGGTGGACGGCGTCCGCCATGAGATCCCCCGGCCCTTTATCGTCATTGCTACCCAGAACCCCACCGGTGCGGCAGGCACACAGCTGCTGCCGGACAGCCAGATGGACCGTTTTGCCATCCGTTTGAGCCTTGGCTACCCCAGTGTGGAGGACGAGGCTGCCATGGTGCTGGGCCGGCAGGGAAGAAAGCCTATGGAAGAATTGACTGAGCTTTTGAACGCGGATAGCTTAGCTGCCATGCAGGATGCAGTGGACAAGACATATATCGGCGAACTGGTGGTCAATTATGTGGTAGCGCTCATCGATGCAACCCGGAACCATCCCCAGATCCTCCGGGGTGCCAGTCCCCGGGCCACCTTGGCGGTTACCTCCATGGCCAAGGCTGTGGCGCAGCTGCGGGGAAGAGATTATGTGATCCCCAAGGATATCCAGGAGGTGTTCCTGAGAACCATTGCCCACCGCCTGCTGCTGACCGCCCGGGCAGAAGCCTCCGGCGTTACCTGCTATCAGGTTTTGGGCGAGATCCTGGACAAGGTGCCAACACCCCGGACCCATTAAGCCTATGATCAGAAGATGGTTATTGTATTTGGCGACAGTCGCTGGCTGTATGGTCTTTTACTGGGCCCATCAGCAGTGGATCGCCTGGGTCATATTGGTGGGGGTGCTGTGCCTGCCGGTGGCAGCGCTGATTCTCAGCCTGCCTGCCATGCTCAGTATAAAAGTCAAGGTGCAGTGCCCGCTGCCTGTGGCTATGGGCGATCAGGAAAAGCTGCAGCTGGTATCGTCCTGCCTGTTGCCGGCACCGCCCATTGGCGGCAGGATCCGTGTCAGCCGGCTCACCACCGGTCAGCAATGGAAATTAAAGTCCGGCAGCGTTCTGCCGGCAGATCACTGCGGCACCCTGCTTTGCCAGCCGGAAAAGATCCGGGTATATGATTACCTGGGTTTGTTTTCTTTGAAAGTTTGGCGGACACAGGATTTGTCCGTTGTCATTCGCCCGGAACCGGTGGAGGTTTCGTATCTGCCGGATCTGCAGCGGTATTTGGCCCGGTCTTGGCGGCCTAAGCCCGGCGGCGGATTCGCGGAGAATCATGAACTGCGGCTGTACCGCCCCGGTGACAGCTTAAACCAGGTCCACTGGAAGCTGTCGGCAAAAACCGGTAAATACATCATCCGGGAAGCCATGGTACCCAATAACAGCAGAATTTTGCTGAGTATGACCCTCCGGGGCACGCCGGAGGCGTTGGACAGAAAGTTTGGCAGACTCCTGTGGCTAAGCCGGGAGCTTTTGGACAAGCAGCTGCGCCATGAGATCTGCGCCCTTACCGGCAGCGGTATGATCACGCTTCCGGTAACCGATGAAGCCGACTTGGATAAAGCAATGGAAGCCCTGCTGTCTCAGCCCCCGGCATCCGGGGACGCCCAGTGGTCTGAGTTCCATGCTGCCTGGCAGTACCGGATCGGAGGTGGGGAAGATGACGCGTGATAAGCTGTTTTCCCTGCTGTGGGCGGTGGTACTATCCTTCTGCATCGCCTTCGGTGGACTGTCCAGTCTGCTCACCGGATTTTCTTTTCAGACAGATACTTTGCGTCTGGCGTTTTTTTGCGTTGTCTTTGCAATCGTTGCCGGGTTGATGTCTCTGATCCGCTGGGGTAATGTCATTTTGGCGATCCTGCTGCTTCTGTCCGGCGGCCTTTTGTGGGAAACCGGAAGCTTGGAAGCATCTGCAGAAGCCTTGCTTTATCAGATCAGCACAGTTTACGATATGGCCTACGGCTGGGGGAAAATTTATTGGAACGGCGAAGCCCCCACGGTCCTGCGGATCGGTATGGCACTGGGCGCTTTTGCTGTCCCGGTGATCTGGGCAGTCGCCTGGACAGTCATGCGCCGGGAGCATTCGGTACTGGCGATTTTTCTAAGTCTGTTGCCGCTGGGCCTATGTCTGGTGGTCACAGACAGAGTACCGGAAACCGGCAGCCTGTTTCTGTTGATCTTCGGCCTGATGCTGTTGGTCCTGACCCAAACGGTACGCCGGCAAAAGGAAGCGGATGGAAATCGCTTAACGGCTATATTGCTGATCCCGGCACTTTTGTGCACCATGCTTCTGTTCCACGCAGTGCCTCAAGAAAACTATGTGCCGCCGAAATCCATCCCAGGCTGGATCAAACAGTTGCTTACCAGTGTGGATTTTAGCACAGATTCCCTGCCTGGTATGCCGGATATTTCCCTGGATCTGACCGACATAGGCCCCAAAGGCCAGGCACGTAATGTGATCATGGAAGTTACGGCCGATCATCGGGGTATCCTGTATCTGCGCCGCCAGTCCTATGATGCTTACGATGGTGTCAGCTGGACGGTATCGGAAAACGCAGGAGCAACAGACCCCTATTGGCCCACAGAGGGATTGGAAAGTGCCGGCAGTATTACCATCAAGCTGCGTGCCGGTATGGAGTATTTATACCTGCCCTATTACACGGATATGCTCAGTCAGTTGGAATACGGCAGATTGAAAAATGAACTGGGACGGACTTATACGCTGCCGAGAATGGTCTCCGGCGGCAATGCCCGGCTAAACGGAACAGTCAAACGGGATGCCATGGTACGCCAGTGCCTGTATCTTCCCAACAGTACCATGGAAAAAGCAGAGCAGATCCTGCAAGCACTGGGCAGTTTGAGCGATCTGACGGATGCACAGATTGCTGAGCGCATTGCAGAATATGTCAAAGGCGTGGCCGTTTATGATTTAAAAACGGAGAAAATGCCTGCCGATGCAACGGATTTTGCCATCTGGTTCCTGGAGGAAGCCGATACCGGCTACTGTGTCCACTTTGCCACGGCGGCAACGGTGCTGCTGCGGGCGGCGGGCGTTCCTGCCCGGTATGTTACCGGCTATATGACTGCGGTGGAAAGTGGTTTAAAAAATAACGTCCTCGCGAATGAAAGCCATGCGTGGGTGGAGTATCTGGACGCTGAACGAGGTTGGACAGTCCTGGATCCCACACCGCCGGCGCTGCAGCCGGAGCCTACAGAACCGCCGGCGCCTACCGAGGATCTGACACCTACAGAAAATACAGTTTCCACACAGCCACCTACTTCCGAGCCTACGCAGCCACCCACCGAAGAAAAACCAACCGATACAACGCCAACAGGCACTACCCAGACCACCGCCACAGCGGCTACCGGCGGTGCGGATGCGCCTCAGGCGAAGGATCTGACGTTGCTTTGGAACTGCCTGATGGCGGTGGTATATGCCGTGCTGGCAGTGGCGCTGATTTGGGGGCAGTATTTGCTGCGTGTTCACCTGCGCCGAAGAAAGTGGAAAAAGGGCAGTACCAACCAACGAGCCCTTGCCTGTTGGAAAGAGATCGTGCGGCTGAGCCGACTGTACCGTCAGCCGCTTTCCGAGGAAACGGAAATGCTGGCACAGAAAGCAAAATTCAGCCAGCACACACTAACCGCTGAGGAGCGGAAAGTGTTCAAGAACGACTTGCGGCGTCTGAGCGCAGTGCTGGCAGCCAAACCCTGGTACCAACGGCTGTTCCTGAAACTGATTTTTGCTGCGCAATGATAAAATCCCGGACGGGTCTGCCGTCCGGGATTCCTTTATGCATAAATTGCGCGCTCCCGGAAAAAATAGGGTCGAAAGGGAGGGAAAGCATGAAGCAGGAGGAAAAGAAGCCCATTACCTGGGAAGTGGCAGATCCGAAACCGCCGGTGGTCCAGTCCGGACATCTGGAGAACCGAAAGGCAAATTAAGGATTTGGTGTTGACAAAACCGCACTTTTCGGTCTATAATTGCAACAATACGGAAAAAGCTGTGAAGAGAAGAGTAAGCAGAGGG
>JAGBEM010000266.1 GCA_017936985.1 Oscillospiraceae bacterium | reverse complement strand
GCTGAAAGAGGCTGCCGGCAACTTGTTGAAGGGCCATGTTTTTGACGAAAACTTTTTGATGGGAGTTGCCACCATCGGTGCCTTTGCCATCGGTGATTTCCCGGAAGCGGTGGGTGTCATGCTGTTTTTCCGGGTGGGAGAATATTTTGAACACAAAGCTGTGGCGCGTAGCCGCAGCCAGATCATGGATGCGGTGGATCTGCGACCGGAAACAGTGCTGCTGACAGATGGCAGCAGTCTCCCTGCAGCAGATGCAGAAGTGGGCGACATTCTGCTGGTACGCCCCGGCAATAGGATCCCTCTGGACGGCGTGGTGCTCACCGGCGAAAGCCGTATCGATACCGCACCGATCACTGGTGAGCCGGTGCCGGTGGGTGTGCGTCCCGGCGACAGCGTCACATCGGGCTGCGTCAATACTTCAGGACATCTGACCATCCGGGTGGAGAAGACCTTGTCGGAGTCCATGGTTTCGCGAATTTTGGACAGTGTGGAGAATGCCGCGGCCAGCAAACCGAAGATCGATCGGTTTATTACCCGGTTTTCCAGAGTGTATACCCCCATCGTGGTGGCTTTGGCGGCTGCGGTAGCCGTTGTGCCCTCCGTCATTACCGGTAATTGGAATTACTGGGTGTACACTGCGTTGTCCTTCCTGGTAATGAGCTGCCCCTGTGCGTTGGTGCTCAGTGTGCCGCTGGCATTTTTCTCTGGTATTGGTGCTGGCAGTAAGCGTGGCATCCTGTTCAAGGGCGGATCGTCCATGGAGGCTTTGGCGAAGGTCAAGGCGGTGGTCATGGATAAGACTGGCACTGTAACCAAAGGTAACTTTGCCGTTCAGCAGGTGGAGGGTGGCAGTGAAGTTTTGCGGCTGTGTGCCGGTGTGGAAACAGTATCCACCCACCCCATTGCCCAGAGTATTGTCGCTGCGGCACGGGAACAGGGTCTGGCGCTGCCGGAACCGGAAGCTGTGGAAGAGATCGCCGGCCATGGCATCCGTGGCACTGTGGATGGAAAAACTGTACTCTGCGGTAATGAAAGGCTGATGGCCCGGTTTGGCGTTTCGGTTCCGGAAAAGAAGAATGCGGCCCAGACCTGGGTGATGGTTGCGGTGGATGGTGTGTATGCAGGTGCGATCTGTATTGCCGATACCGTGAAGCCCGGTGCTGCAGACGCAGTAAAGCAACTTAGAATTATGGGAATTGCCACCGCTATGCTCACCGGCGATGAAACGGCTGCGGCAGAAGCGGTAGGAAAGGAGCTGGGCATCGACCGGGTACACGCCCGGCTGCTGCCGGAAGAAAAATTGACGGCACTGCACCAGCTGCGTAAAGAATTTGGCCCGGTGATGTTTGTGGGCGACGGCATCAACGACGCCCCGGTGCTCTCCGGCGCGGATGTAGGCGCAGCTATGGGCAGCGGTGCAGATGCGGCCATCGAAGCGGCAGATGTGGTGTTTATGACCTCCCAGCCTGAGGCAATGGCTCAGGCCGTTCGCATTGCAAAAAAGACCCAACAGATTGCTTGGCAGAATGTTGTTTTCGCTCTGGCGATCAAATTTGGAGTGATGGTGCTGGGTCTGTTGGGGTATGCCTCCATGTGGGCGGCGGTATTTGCAGATTCCGGCGTTGCCATGCTGTGTGTGCTGAATGCGATCCGGATCCTGTACCGAAAAGAAAAATGAAAGTAGCGGATCATACGATCCGCTACTTTTATTCGCTTTTGTAAGGGGGATCTGCAGGATGGGAACCTTGCACCTTTTCCATGGCCCGGGGCAGGGCATCTTTGGCATTTTTCCAGGGAGCACCGGCGTTGCGGTAATCATATTTTGCGATGAGCCAGTCCAGATCTTCCTTGACCCGGATCAAGTTTTTCTGGGTCAAAGCCGGAATTGTTTGGTAGAACCACTCTCGCTGCGCGTTTCCAAGCTCCATTTGTGCTGTTTCCATCAGCTGGGCAAAATGCTTCATACAGAATCCCTTAGAATTCTCAACCTTTTCCCGGAACTGGGGATCTTTCAGCATGACAAAAAAAGTGTGGATATACCGGTGCATATTATACTCGATCCGGTTGCAGATAAAGCAGCTGTTGTGTTTCTTTTCCAGTCGCTGCCACCAGGTTTCTTCCTGGGCAGGCTGCTTTTTCCCAAACAGGCTTTTTTTCTCCGGTATTTGAAAGCGTTCCAGCTCGGCTTCAAATTCAGACAGAAGCCCTGCCATGTGGGTCTGGAGCATCAGTGCACTTCCCAGAGTGTTGCCGTAATCGTAAAGCTCTTTCATATGTACCGTGCAGAAACCGGCGGCATCCGTAGCGGCCCGGACATCCGGCTCCATATAGCTGGCGCTGGGGCCTGCAACATAGCGGATGGTGCTTTGTTCAGCTTTGCGCTCCAGCCAGCAGAAGGGACATTCATCATCAGACGAAAACGCGTCGTTTACAGGGATGGTATCGATCTGTTCTTTCATGTACATCGCCTCCTTATTTTGACTATCTTAACACAAGGTTTCCTGGAATGCAACTTAAGAAAAAGGTTGCCGGAGCATTCGCTCCGGCAACCTTGGGCTTTGACTGGGTTTAGCGGCGCTGCCGCTTTTTGGTAAGGATCAGTACAGCACCTACTGCCACAACAACTGCCACCAAAACAATTACCGGTGCAGCCGAGGGCTCGTTCTCGCCAGAGGAGCTGTCTGCCGTCTTGGTAGCGGACTGAT
>JAGBEM010000265.1 GCA_017936985.1 Oscillospiraceae bacterium | reverse complement strand
TGTATGGCAGTCAAGTCCGGCTTACGCCGAACAATTTTTATTCATGCGGGTGTCCAACTTGCACTTGCAATTTTCGGTCCTTTTTGCTCAATCCCAGACTGCTGCTTTGCTGGGGCATCGCATGGCTTATTACAAACGGATGGTCCTATGTGGTGCTGGCATTAGGCACCTACTTGGATATCACCTGGATGAAAGCCCTGGGCGGAGGATACTTAACCTTTTTGTGGCTACCCATCTCCCCGGAAAAACTGGTGACAGCCGCCATCGCTATGGTCTTGCTGCGACTCTTGTTTCCCAATGATCAGAAAACGCTGGCCGTTATCAAGGCTGTTTATGAAAAGGCAAAAAGAAAGCTGTTTAGAAAGAAACAAGAAAAGGATCAAGCCCGGGAAAATACCGACACCTAAGCAGGAAGGAATTGTTCACAGTTTCTTCCTGCTTAGTTTCGTTTCAGTTTAGTAAAGCCGGATATAGTAGTTTGCAAGATGGTACCAAATCCATCGGAATACCTCTCTTTTCTCCCTTTCGCGCGAAGCAGGCAGCCTTCATTGGCTGTCTGTTTTGCTGTTTGTACACACTTTCATAACGGGTAGTTTCGTTTCAGTTTAGATTTCTTTCGTATGATTGAAGCCAACTACTGAGAATGGAGCATATTGCAGCATGAAAAATTGGTTTCGTAATTTAGGATACAAAATGCAGTCATTTATGACAGGCCGGTATGGTTACGATGAACTGTCCAGAGCCATGTCTATCACAGCATTTGTTTTGATCATTTTGGCGCTGTTTCCCAATTTGCAGTTTTTGTCCTTTGTGGCAACGGTTCTGTGGATCTGGGCACTATTTCGGTGTTACTCAAAAAATATCAGCAAGCGGCAGCTGGAACGGCAGAATTATCTGCGTTTTACAGGCCGGATCAGAAGCTGGTTTTCCACCAAAAAGAGAGCCTGGGCTGAACGGAAGACCCACTGTTATTTTAAGTGCAGCAACTGTAAAAAGGTTCTTCGTGTTCCCAAGGGAAAGGGAAAGATCCGCATTACCTGTCCGGAGTGCAAAACACAGATCACGAAGAAAACCTGAGGTAAGACTATGTTTGGACACGTTGCGGCCAATCTGGCAGACTTAAGTGAAGAAGAACAGAAACGGTATCGGGCGGCTTACTGCGGTTTATGCCACACCCTTGGTAAGCGGCACGGTTTTCTTGCCCGGTTCACGCTGACCTATGACCTGACATTTTTGGCGCTGCTGCTTTCATCCCTCTATGAGCCGGAGGAAGTCTGCGGAAGCTGCCGCTGCATGGCAAAGCCCTGTAAAAAGCATGGCTATATGGTGAGTGCCTGCACGGAATATGCCTCCGATATGACCATCGCACTGACCTATTATAAGTGTCTGGATGATTGGGTGGATGACAAAAACATATTGGCATGGCTGGTCGCAAAGCTTTTGGAGAAGAAATACCGGAAGGTAAAGATGCTTTGGCCCACCCAGTGCGCCGTCATCGAGCAGGAAATCAAAACAATTTCTGAAATAGAAGCAGCGGAGGACCCACAGCCCGACAGCGCAGCCAACAGCTTTGGAAGGCTGATGGCCGGACTGTTTGCCTATGGCGAGGAGATTTGGCAAGCACCATTAAAGCGACTGGGCTATGGCTTGGGACGGTACATATATTATGCCGATGCTGCAGTGGACTATAAACACGATGTTCGCAAAGGAAGCTACAACCCCCTTGTAAAGCTGCAGCTCCAGCCGGAACAAATGCAGCCTATGCTGAAGCTGCTGCTGGGGGAAGCATCGGAAAGCTTTGAATTTTTGCCCTTGGTGCAGGATGTCCATTTGCTTAGGAACATCCTTTATTCGGGTATCTGGCAGAAGTACAATCAAGGGATGAGGAGGAAAAGGGAGAAAAATGGTAGATGATCCTTACAAGGTCCTTGGCGTATCGCCCGGAGCGAGCCAGGATGAGATAAAGAAAGCATATCGCAGAAAAACGAAGGAGTACCATCCGGATACGCACCCCAATGATCCCAATGCGACCAAGAAGATGACGGAAGTGAACGAAGCCTACGATATGCTGATGAATCCGGATAAGTATGCTGCCAAGCGGGCGCAGCAGAGCCAGTCCAGTCAGCGAAACAGCTATTCCGGGCAGTACGGAGGCTATTCCTCCCAGCAAGGCGGTTATTCTCAGGGACGGCAAAACTACTCAGGACAGCAGCGAAGCTCCGGCAACTATCAGAATGCAGGTGGCTGGTACAGTGATTTTGGCTTTGATTTTGACGATTTCTTTGGTTTCGGAAGCAATTATCAAACTGCCAGTACAAAGCCTCAGGTAGAGCCAGGTGACAGTCCCAGGATCCAGCAGGTTGTGGGATATATCAATTCCGGCAGCTACAAGCAGGCCCTGGATCTATTGTTCCATGTTCCCAGCTACGGACGGAATGCCCGCTGGTACTATTTAAGCAGCCTTGCCAATCACGGTCTTGGAAACTCGGTACAGGCGGTTGACCATATGCAGAAGGCTTCCCAAATGGAGCCAAACAATAAAACATACCAACAGCTTTTGCGGCAATTCCGACAGGCGGAGCGAACCTATGAGGATAATGCCAAGGGCTTCAATATGGGAGCATTCCCACTGGACAAGATCTGTCTTGGCTTATGTATGGCAAGACTTTGCTGCGGCATTCGATGCATTTAAGAAAGGATTTTTATTATGGGAAAAACGATCGGTATTGATTTAGGTACGACCAATAGCTGTGTCAGTGTTGTGGAAGGCGGCAGACCTGTTATCATCCCCAACGAAAAAGGTGGACGCACTACCCCCAGCGTGGTTGCTTTCACTCAAAGCGGCGAGCGGCTGGTGGGCGATACTGCCCAGCGGCAGGCGGCTGTCAATAGTAGCCGTACCATCAGCTCTGTGAAGCGGCACATGGGCACAGACTGGCACACGGTCATCGACGGAAAGAAATATACACCCCAGGAGATCAGCGCAATGATCCTGCGGAAGCTCCGCAAAGATGCTGAGGAGTACCTGGGCGAAGAAGTGACCGACGCGGTTATCACCGTTCCCGCTTACTTTAACGATATTCAGCGGCAGGCCACCAAGGATGCCGGCCGCATTGCGGGACTCAATGTAAAGCGTATTATCAACGAGCCTACCTCGGCGGCACTGGCCTACGGACTGGACAACGGCGCTGCTCAGAAGATCATGGTCTAGGACCTGGGCGGCGGTACCTTTGACGTTTCTATTATAGAGATTGGCGACGGCGTGATCGAGGTTCTTGCCACCAACGGTGATAACCATCTGGGCGGTGACGACTTTGACGCCCGGATCGTAGATCATTTGGTAAATGAGCTTCGCCGGGAACACCATGTGGATGCCCGGAAGGATGTTTCCGCCATGCAGCGGATCCGGGATGCTGCTGAACAGGCCAAACAGGAACTATCCAGCGCGGAAAGCAGCATGATCAGCCTGCCGTACCTGATGCAGGGCAAGGACGGAATGCTGCACTTTGAATATACCCTC
>JAGBEM010000264.1 GCA_017936985.1 Oscillospiraceae bacterium | reverse complement strand
TTGAGTGCCTCGCTTCTTTTCATGGTGGCAGACCTCCTTCCGTTATTCCAGCTCATGCCGCCTCTGCTGCTCCTGTTCCTTCGGCACGGACAGCAGGGCGTCCACATTTTTCTTGATGGTCTCATATTCCTGGGCCTGGCTGCGGGCGGTGCGGTATTCCGAAAGCAGGGTACCCTTCTTGTCAGCGAGTGCAGCCAGTTCTGTTTTCATGCTCTCCGTAGATGGCAGCGGAACGGCGCCCATCCTCTTTAGCTCCCTGACGGCGGCCTCAAACAAGATGACCTCGCTTTCATGGCCCCGCAAAAACTTCTCCTTATCCCTGGATTGCCGGTATCGGTCATAGACTGGCTTTAACTGCCGGTAGGTGGCGGCGTGTTTCATCACAAGGGATAGCTCTGCTGTTCTCGCCTCGATCTGCTTTATCTCGGTATGTGTGGTGTCTCGCTTTTCTGTGGCGGCGGTCGCCTTGCTTTCAAGGTCGGCATAGTTATCTATCCTGTGTTCTTCCAGCCAGGCGAAGGTCTTTGCGGCCAGTTTCAAGTTTTGCAGCTTCGCCCAATGCTGGAGCCCGCCTTGTTTGGATTGGAGATCGTACAGCAGGCGGATACGGTCGTCACGCTGTTTCGGCTGCCTAGATGGTCTGAGGCCTCCGGCGATCCGGGCGGTGATGGCGTCCTCTGTGTAGTCCACGCCCAGGGTTTTCATACGGGTAAACCGTTCCTGATCCGAAGCCCGGCAGGATACATATTTTCCCCGTTTTATTTCATACCCTTCTTGCTGCAGGCGGCGGAGCAAATCTTCAAAGTCTGCGGAGGCGGGTATGAGCCGGTCGATGGCCGCTTTCAGCTTCGCCTTGTAGCTGGTCCCGGCCTGGGTAGCCGTATGCTCAATATAGCTCTTGCCCTTGTCCTGACCGGGGACCACCACGGACAGGCCGTGTTCCTTGCACAGTCGGTCGCTGGCGCGGCGTATCTCATGGTAGCTCCGTTTGTTGGAGTGGTAATGCCTGTGATCTGCAAAGCTGACCGCATTGAAAATCAGGTGGTTATGAACGTGGTCCTTGTCTATGTGTGTGGTCAATACAAACTCGTATTTGGCGCCCAATATCTCCTTTGCGAGCTGCATACCGATCTCATGGGCTTCCTCCGGCGAGACCTCACCGGGCTCAAAGGCTTGTATCAGGTGACGGCCCAGGTTCATCCCCTTGTCGATGGAGTGGCGGCGGGTCCAGGCAAATTCAATATCCGCAGTTTCGGCGGCACAGCCATAGGAGGATACCAGCAGCTTCCCGTCTGTCTTTTTGGGATTGCAGATATAGTCGATGGCCGCCTTTAGCGTTGATTTGATAGGATGCGTCTTTGTAACTGCCATATCTGATCCAGCCTTTCCCGTATCTCATCCATGTCGGCCTGATACGCGGGGCCTCCGGCGTTGAGCCTCTTTGCGATCTGATTGATATTGCGGCCAATGGCGGAAAGCTCCGCGGTGAATGCCTTGATATCCGCGGTGTCGGTGTAGATGATATATCCGTCAATCGCCATCTTGCGGAGATAGGCGCCGATCCGCTGTGTGGGCAGCTGGGCCATCTTCTGTTCAATCAATGCCCGTTCCTCCGCTGTCACCGGGCAGCGAAGGACAATGGGGCGTTTGCGATTTGCCATGGCGTGTACCTCCGTTTCTTCATAAGGGTCTGGGATATCCCAGCAAGCGATTTTTTATTTTCGGGCATGGGACCTGAAAATGGGAAAAATCCGCAAGTGTGGCTACACTTGCTGTGCTTGCTATCGTTTCTTTTCCCTACTTATAAAGCGTTTCGGACACTTGAAAAAACCCACCTAAGAGCAGAAAAAGACGCAAAAAATAGAAGCCACTTTACATCTTCTGTAAAGCGGCCTCTATTCGTCCAGTTTGATTGCTCCGTCAATGGTTGCCTCAATGATTGGCAGATACTTTTCTGGGCAGAGCTGCAGTTTGTGGCTGACCCTCTGGCGCTGCTCGCTGTTCTCTGCGATCAGGGCGGGATTGAAATAACGCACAACCGGCAGCTTACAAATCCGGATCAGTTGCAGGACCACGGGCACGCTGGGAACCGTCTGCTCCAACTCGATATTGGCAAGGTAGCGAGGATCAATGCTGACCTGTTCTGCCAATGCCCTGCGGGAAATATTCAGAGCTTCCCTTGCGGCCTTCACATCGGAGCCGAAAGTTTCAAACCCAGGACAATCTTCAACTTTAGCCATATAACATCACCCTCTTACATTCTATATTTCATAGTATGTTTTTGGAATGATGCTATATGCAGATAACCTACACTTTATAAATCATGAACAAGAACAGGGTGCGGAAGCTAACAAATAGCCGCCGCGCCCTGCACCGTTATCTTTCGGAAATGTGTGCGTAGGTTTCTTCCAGTATCCATTGGATGTGTTCATCATGCAAAGAATAGAATACATTTTTCCCGACCTTATGTGAGCGCACCAATCGAGCCATGCGGAGCGCACGGAGCTGGTGCGAAACAGCAGATTCAGTAACATCCATTTTCTGTGCCAGATCGGTAACGCACAATTCTTTGACCATTAGATGCCAAAGGATTTTCATGCGGGTATAGTCGCCCATAGCTTTATGCAGTTCACTTAGCTGCTCCAATTCGGGGGCAGAAGGAACCTGAAATATCGTATTTTCTGTTTTATTCATGTGTGATCTCCAATCTATGTAAAAGCTGTTTGACAGATGAAATCTGTGCGGGTATCATAATGTCAGGAAGGAGTTGGTCTGTATGCCGCATTACAATCTCCCCCACAATCATGGGCAGAATATTGAACGGGTTTTAGATAAAATGCCCCAGGCAGAGGGGTTTCAAAATATTGCTTTTATTTTTCATCAGCTCAGCGATCCGACCCGGCTTCGCATCTTGTGGCTGCTCTGTCATTGTGAGGAATGTGTCTGTAATTTAGCGTCAGCGGTGGATATGAGCGCCCCGGCAGTTTCGCACCATCTTCGCAATCTCAAAAAGAGCGGTATTATATCCAGCCGCAGGGAAGGAAAAGAGGTTTACTATTCCTTGGCTGATACGCCCCAGGCCAGATTGCTGCATAAATCCATTGATGCCCTGTTTGATGTTTCTTGTCCGACAAATGAATAGCTTACAAAAATGCGCCGCCTTCGATATGTGAAGTGCGGCGCATTTCCGTCTATGTTCCAAAGTTTTAACCCTGGGTTGGTACATCCAAGTGCTTTACTCTCATAGCACGGATGGCGTTCAGAATGGCAATGACAGATACGCCTACATCTGCGAATACCGCAGCCCACATATTGGCATATCCCAAAGCTCCCAAACCTAATACCAGGAACTTGATGCCCAAAGCAAACACAATGTTTTGATTTGCGATTCGGATCGTCTTGCGGGCGATCTTCATTACTGCGGCGATCTTGGAAGGTTCATCCGTCATCAGAACCACATCGGCAGCTTCAATAGCTGCATCGGAACCCAGACCGCCCATCGCAATGCCCACATCGGCTCTTGCCAGTACAGGGGCATCATTGATACCGTCACCGACAAAGGCCAGTTTCCCTTTTTCGCTTTTCTGCTGCATCATTTCTTCAACACGGATAACCTTATCCGCAGGAAGCAGCTCTGTGTATGCCTGATCTAAGCCCAAACGGGCGGCAACCTTTTTACCGACTGCATCCGCATCTCCTGTCAGCATGACCGTTCTGCGAACACCGGAAGATTTCAGAGACTTAATAGCGGTCTGTGCATCCGGCTTGATTTCATCCTCAATGATGATGCAACCGGCATACACGCCATCACAGGCCAGATAGACAACCGTGCCAACAGATGCCGCAGCAGAAAACTTGATCTTTTCTTTCTTCATCAGCTTGGCATTTCCGGCCAGGACTTTCTTTCCGTCGATAACTGCCTGAACGCCGTGTCCGGCAATTTCGTGGACTTCGGATATGCGGCTGGCGTCAATCGTTCCGTCATAGGCTTTCTTGATGGAAAGGGAAATGGGATGATTGGAATAGTCCTCTGCGTATGCGGCAAGCTCCAAAAGCTGCTGTTCGCTCATGGCCTCAGCGTGGATTTCGCTGACGGCGAAGGAACCTTTTGTAAGCGTTCCAGTCTTGTCAAAGACAACGATCTCTGCATTTGCAAGGGCTTCCAGATAGTTACTGCCCTTCACCAGCACACCGATCTTAGATGCTCCACCGATACCTCCGAAGAAACTCAGAGGGATGGAGATAACCAGCGCACAAGGGCAGGAAATTACCAGGAAGGTCAAGGCTCTGTAAATCCATGCACTAAATTCCTGTCCGGTGATAATCGGAGGCAGAATTGCCAGTGCCAGTGCAGCAAACACAACAACCGGCGTGTAGTATCTTGCAAACCTTGTAATGAAGTTTTCAATTTTGCCTTTCTTCTCGCTGGCGTTTTCCACCAGGTCAAGGATTTTGGCAACGGTGGATTCTCCAAATTCTTTTGTGGTCTGGATGGTCAGGATGCCGGTCTGATTGATACAGCAGCTGATAACCTCCATTCCAGGCTCCACTTCACGGGGCATGGATTCGCCGGTGAGTGCGGAAGTGTCCAACGCAGAGGAACCTTTGATGATCTTACCGTCCAGCGGGATACGCTCGCCGGGCTTTACAATGATGGTATCACCGTTCTGAACCTCGTCTGGGTCAACCTGTACCAGTTTTCCATCCCGTTCTACATTGGCATAGTCCGGGCGAATATCCATCAGGCTCGCAATAGAGCGGCGGGATTTTGAAACTGCATAAGACTGGAACCATTCGCCTACCTGATAGAACAGCATAACGGCTACGCCCTCGGTGTGTTCCCCTAAGATAAATGCGCCAACGGTGGCAATCGCCATCAAAAAGTTTTCGTCAAATACCTGTCCGTGCAGGATGTTGGTAATCGCTTTCCACAAAATATCCCAGCCAATAATTGCATAGCTGACCAGGAACACCGCCAGTTCAGCCGTTCCATGGAGCGGCAGCAGATTTCCGGCCAGAAACAAAACGGCGGCTATGATAATGCGGAGAAGCAGGTGTTTTTGCTTTTTCGTCATTATAAAATCCTCCTTTGAAAAACACCGGCTACCATTTCGGCAGCCGGTGTCCAGCTTGTCATTACGCTTTGACGGTTACATCCGGCTCAATCTTCTTAATCAGGGCAGTCGCTTCGGCCAGCACGCCATCGTACTTATCATCAGGTGCTTCCAGCACCATCTTCTGATTGAGGAAGTTGACGGAAACACTGGTAACACCGTCCAGCTTCTTCACAGCGCTTTCGATTTTGGCAGCGCAATGGCCGCAGTCAAGGTCGATCAGTTTAATGGTCTTCTTCATAGAGAAAGACCTCCTTTCTTATGATTTATGGTTGGTTTGACATGACTGAACAATTAAATGATTGTTTAATCGTTCATGCACTCAGTATATTCATCAAACCATTCAAAGTCAACGGGTCTGGGATTGATATTCCCCTTTGGAGCTGAAATGCTTCCGATTGGATTTTGCTCTGATTTTTTTTCTTTTTGGATTGCAATACCTCCGTATCAGAGCAGACAAAACGAAGTGTTGATGGGTATAATAAGCACGGTCAAAAAAATGACTGTATGTGCAAACGTTACGAAC
>JAGBEM010000263.1 GCA_017936985.1 Oscillospiraceae bacterium | reverse complement strand
GAGAAGGAGGGATAGACAGAGATGGAGTCGCCGGAGTGCACGCCAGTGCGTTCTACCAGTTCCATAATGCCGGGTACGAAGACGTTAATGCCGTCGCAGATGGCGTCGATCTCCACCTCGCGGCCTTGGATATACTTATCAACCAGAACGGGCTTGTCCTCGTCGATCTCAACGGCGGTCTTCAGATAGTTGCGCAGCTGGTCCTCGTTGGCAACGATCTGCATGGCTCTGCCGCCCAGAACGAAGCTGGGGCGTACCAGCACCGGGTAGCCGATCTCGGCTGCGGCAGCAATGCCGTCTTCGATCTTTGTGACAGCCTGACCCTTGGCACGGGGGATGTTCAGTTCATTCAGCAGATGCTCAAATGCGTTCCGGTCTTCGGCCTTGTCGATGGCAGCGCAGTCAGTGCCGATGATCTTCACGCCCCGGTCTGTCAAGGGCTGTGCCAGATTGATGGCAGTCTGACCGCCAAGAGACGCGATAACGCCCTCAGGCTTTTCGTAATCGATGATGTTCATCACATCTTCCACCGTCAGGGGCTCGAAATACAGCTTGTCAGCGGTGGTATAGTCGGTGGAAACGGTCTCGGGGTTGTTGTTGATAATAATCGCTTCGTAGCCGGCGTTTTTAATGGTCATAACGGCGTGGACGGTGGAGTAGTCGAATTCCACACCCTGGCCGATACGGATGGGGCCTGCGCCCAACACCACGATCTTCTTGCGGTTCGTCAGTACAGAAGCGTTTTCGCCGTGGTAGGAGGAGTAGAAGTAGGGGATATATGCTCCGGTGTGGCAGGTGTCCACCATCTTAAAGACAGGGGTCATGCTGTTTTCCTTACGCAGGTTGTAAACTTCGATCTCCTTGCAATTCCACAGCTTGGCAATGAATTTATCGCCAAAGCCCATCTTCTTGGCGTCTTTCAGCACATTCATATCGCCGATGTTAGCGCTGAGCTTGCGCTCCATGGCAACGATCCGCTGGACTGCTTCCAGGAAGTAAGCAGTGATCTTGGTGATCTCGTGGATCTGAGAGACAGTCACATCCCGGCGCATCAGTTCGGCGATGGCGAAAATGTTGTCGTCGCGGAATACTTTGATATAGTCGAGCAGCGCTTCGGTGGTCATGTTATCAAACTTGCTCAGGTGGAAGTGGCAGGCACCGATCTCCAGGGACCGGACGCCCTTTAACAGGCACTCTTCCAGGGTGGAGCCGATACCCATGACCTCACCGGTGGCCTTCATCTGTGTGCCAAGCACATTGGTGGCAGAGGCAAACTTGTCGAAGGGGAACCGGGGCAGCTTGGCGATTACATAGTCTAAGCTGGGTTCGAAAGCAGCGTTGGTGTTGGCGATCTTAATATCCTCCAGTGCCATGCCTACAGCGATCTTGGCTGTGACCCGGGCAATGGGATAGCCGGAGGCTTTGGATGCCAGAGCGGAGGAACGGGAAACTCTGGGGTTGACCTCAATGAGATAGTAGTTGGAGGAGTCGGGATCCAGCGCAAACTGGACATTGCAGCCGCCCTCGATCTTTAGCTCACGAATGATCTTAATGGCGGAGTCGTTGAGCATTTTCTCGTCTTCTTTGCTCAGGGTCATGATAGGAGCGACCACCAGGCTGTCGCCGGTGTGAACACCGACGGGGTCTATGTTTTCCATACCGCAGATGGTAATGGCGTGGTCGTTGGAGTCACGCATGACCTCGAACTCGATCTCCTTGTAGCCCTTGACGCTCTTTTCAATCAGCACCTGGTGAACAGGGGAGAGCTTAAAGGCGTTCAGACCGATCTCAATCAACTCTTCTTCGTTGTAGGCAAAGCCGCCACCGGTACCGCCCAAGGTAAAGGCAGGGCGCAGGACCACAGGGTAGCCGATCCGCGCAGCTGCTGCTTTGGCCTGCTCCAGATCATAGGTGATCTCAGAGGGGATAACTGGCTCGCCGATGGATTCGCACAGTTCCTTGAACAGCTCCCGGTCCTCAGCCCGTTCGATGGAGGCGCTGGAAGTGCCCAGCAGCTCCACACGGCATTCCTTCAGAATACCCTTCTTTTCCAGCTGCATGGCCAGATTCAGACCTGTCTGACCACCGATGCCGGGGACGATAGCATCCGGGCGCTCATAGCGGATGATCTTGGCAACATATTCCAGAGTCAGAGGCTCCATATAGACCTTGTCCGCAATGGTGGTGTCGGTCATAATGGTGGCAGGATTCGAGTTGACCAGAACCACCTCATAACCTTCCTCTTTCAGTGCCAGACACGCCTGGGTGCCGGCATAGTCAAACTCGGCTGCCTGTCCGATCACGATAGGACCGGAGCCGATGATCATGATTTTTTTCAAATCTGTGCGCTTTGCCATGTTTCTGCCTCCATATTTATAAACATCAAATTACTTTCTTACTTTTTCCATCCACACCAGCTTGCCGCCGCAGACGGTAGCCATGCACTTGCCGCTAACCTTCCATCCGGCAAACGGCGTGGACTTACCCATGGACTGGAATTCCTCCGGCTCGATATAGGATGTCTGCCGCAGATCCCAGATCGAGAAGTCGCATCCCATAGGGATATTGAACCGCTTCCGGGGATTGGTCACCAGCAGCTCCAGAAGCCTTTCCATTGGGATGATACCCTCTTTTACCAGGTAGGTATACAGCAGGGGGAAAGCGGTTTCAATACCTACGATGCCGAAGCTGCTGCCATCAAGACCTTTGCTCTTTTCTTCGGCGGAGTGGGGCGCATGGTCGGTGGCGATCATGTCGATGGTGCCGTCCTGGATGCCCTCGATCAGTGCCTGCCGGTCTTCCGGGCTGCGCAGAGGGGGATTCATCTTGAACCGACCGTCTTCCTGCAGATAGCTGTCATCCATAATGAGGTAATGCGGACCCGTTTCACAGGTCACGTTCAGTCCGTCTTTTTTTGCCTGGCGGATCAGTTCTACGCTTTCCTTCGTGGAAATGTGGCAGATGTGGTAGGCACAGCCGGTCTCTTTTACCAGTTCCAGATCCCGCTTGATCTGACCCCATTCGCTTTCACTGCAAATGCCTCTGTGGCTGTTGGCCTTGGCGTATTCACCATCGTGGATGTAGCCACCATTTAAAAGGCTTTCATCCTCACAGTGGGCAACGATGAGCTTTTTCAGCTGCTTTGCTTTGAGCATGGCAGACTTCATCATTTCCCGATTTTGGATACCCTTACCGTCATCGGAAAAGGCAATGACATTGGGCGCCATACCCTTCATATCGGAAAGCTGCTGACCCTTCTGCCCTACGGTAATAGCACCATAGGGGTAAATGTGGATCATACCGTCCTGCCGGATAATGTCCAGCTGCTGCTTTAAATTCGCCTTGCTGTCGGGTACCGGATTCAGATTGGGCATAGTACAAACGGCGGTATAGCCGCCCCGTGCCGCTGCCAGAGAACCGGTCAGAATGGTCTCCTTATAAGAAAAACCCGGCTCACGGAAATGCACATGCACATCACAAAAGCCGGGAATAACAGCGTATTCAGGAGAATTGAAAGCACACAGGTCAACGGAAGAAAGACGGTCCATAATAGAAACACGAATATTCGGCGCAGCGCCGATGATATTGCCGGTTTCTTTCTGCATAGCCATAGTGATCTCCTTTCGTCAGAACACATATACTTCAATTTATCGCATGATATTTTACCACATGGCAGGTGCTTTGTCAATGGAAATACAAGGAAAAAAGTCACCGGAAATTCCGGTGACTTTTGTGCATTGCGTTAGAGTTCTTCACTTACTGCCAACAAGAGGATACCGATGATCACGATGGCAATAAAGACATAGGTTTTCCAGGAAAGCTTTTCTTTTAGGAAAATACGGGAAAGGAGCAGGGAAACAATGCAAACGGAGGAAATGATCGGTGCCGCAATTGCGCCGTTTCCGCTTAAGGCATACACATATGTAAACTGACCGGCGGTCTCAAATACTGCAGCGAGGATCTTATCCTTATGCTGGGGGATGGGGCCGAACTTAACCTTCTTGGCTTTCATAAAGATGAACAGACCCAGAGCAAACAGGGCAAAGGTCAGCTCATAGCTGGTATTAGCTACATCTTCGATGGTATCTTCCGTTACGCCGATGAGGGGCGTGCTGGCAAAGTCGTCCAGGTAGAAAATATCAACAAACGAACCAAAAGCGTCGAGCAGTGCGTAAACAAAGGGCATACAGAACGCCACGATAGCCAGTTTTGTGCCCAGGCGCTTTTTCCGGATGGTATCACCCTTGTTCTCAAGGAAGCCAACACCCAGAACGCCGATCACGATAACGAGAATGGCGATAACAGAAAGGGGAGTCAGGGACTCTTTCAGGAAAATAACACACAGCAAGCTGCAGATAGCGCCGGAGGTGTTTTCAATGGGGTCAGAAATGGATTCTTCCAAAAACCGCATTCCAAAATAGGAAAAGGCCATGGATATGATATACAGCAGGGATACCGGCAGATAGACGAGAAGATTTATGGGATCATAATTGATATCCTGTGTCAGCAGGGTAAAGATAGCGTGAAGTCCCATAACGGCACCCACACACACGCAGATCTTCAGGTGGGAGTATTTTTCTCCGGGCTGAGCGCCCTTTTTATAAAAGAGTTCTGCAGTGCCCCACAAAAGAGCGGTTGCGATAGAAAAGAATAACCAAGACATAATGTTCCTCCTTATAGTGTTACCAATCCTGCATCCACCATTTTCTGCAGGCTGTTGAGAATACCAAGTTTTGCATGGCACCAGGTCAGACCGCCCTGGAAGTAAACTGCGTAGGGCGGACGGATCGGACCGTCAGCGGATAGCTCAATGGAAGAGCCTTGTACGAATGCACCTGCGGCCATAATGACCTTGTCGTTGTAGCCGGGCATTTCAGAGGGCCAGGGGGTGGCGAAGCTGTCCACAGGCGCAGCGGCCTGAATGCCTTTGCAGAAAGCGATCATACCTTCCTCGCTGCCTAGCTCCACTGCCTGGATGATGTCGTGGCGGCTTTCTGTGGCGTTAGGAACACACCGGAAGCCCAAAGGTTCATATAGATTTGCGGCAAAGATCGCGCCCTTTTCCGCACCAGCGGTAACCGTGGGTGCCAGGAAGAAGCCCTGGTACAGAGAGGTCATCAAACCTAAGTTTGCGCCCACTTCTTTACCAAGACCCGGGGCACTCAACCGGTAAGCGCAGCGGTCGATACATTCCCGTGTGCCGGCAATATAACCGCCAATGGGCGCTAAACCGCCGCCGGGATTCTTGATAAGAGAACCGACTGTCATATCCGCGCCTACATCGGAAGGCTCAATGGTCTCCACAAACTCGCCGTAGCAGTTATCTACCATCACGATCAGATCCGGTTTGATATTCTTGCAGAAGGCGATCAGCTCGCCGATCTGCGTAACAGAGAAGGTGGGGCGTGTGGCGTAACCCTTGGAGCGCTGAATGGTGATCATTTTGGTCTTGGGGTTGATAGCCTTTTTGATGCCCTCATAGTCGAATGTGCCGTCCGGCAGCAGATCCACCTGATTGTAAGTCACGCCGTATTCTGCCAAAGAGCAGGGACTCTTGCGGATGCCGATGACCTCCTGTAGCGTGTCATAGGGCAGACCCACGGGGGAAAGCAGCTCGTCACCGGGTAGCAGATTGGCGCTGAGGGCGATGGTCAGCGCATGGGTGCCGCAGGTGATCTGGGGGCGGACAAGGGCGGCCTCGGTGTGGAATACATCTGCGTAAACACGCTCCAAATTATCTCTGCCGTAGTCATCGTAGCCGTAACCGGTGGATGCGGCAAAACAGGCGACGCTGACCCGGTTTTTTTGCATAGCAGAAATGACCTTGGCCTGATTGTATTCCGCTACCTTGTCAATGGCAGAGAACCGATCCTTCAAGCCTTCCAGGGCTTTCTCGCCGTAAGCATAGACAGCAGGGGAGATCCCCATTTGCTGATACAGTTCCAGTAATGCTTCCATATTTTAATCTTCCTTTTTTACATTGGTCAGAATTTCGTTGGCTAAATTGTTCAGAACCTCCGGTCTGGATACGATCAGGCCGGTCTCTGCTTCCCCTAAGATCAGCAGCGTATCGCCGGGCCGGATGCCGAAAAGCTCCCGTGCTTCCTTTGGGATCACGATCTGTCCCCGGTCACCGACCTTGGCAGTGCCAAAGACCCGCTGGGAATTACCTTTGCCCAGGATGTGTTTGCCTCCAGGCATAAGACCAACTCCTTTCACACTTTTCATACTTTTCACACCGACAGATTATAATAAAATCCGCCCCGGTTGTCAATACCGGGGCGAATAAATTCTGTCAGGGTTTTACAGTAATGGTTTCGTTGACCAGGTCATCGGACAGGAAGTCCTCACTGTCGAACACCCGCAGGGTAAATACAATTTCTTCCACAGTCTCAATGCCATTGTTTTCAAAATCGCTTTCGCTGAAGGAAATTTCCTCATTGGCTTTCATGCCGGGAGCTACCGATGCGGCCCAGAACGGATCGCACATAAAGCCGTTGACACTGACAGACTCCACAGTGAACATCAGTTCCTTGTCAGTCTTGTTCTCCAGGAATATCTTCAGAGTGTAGCCCCAGAAATTGTCCGGATCAATGGCGGTGAGCTTGACGGTGGTGTTTTCGTCATCTACCAGGGTGATCTGCTCAAAGACCGCTGTGTCCACAACGCCTTCCGTAGCTTCGGTAGTCGTCTGGGTGGTGCTTCCATCGGTTGCCTGCGATTCACTCTCACTGCCGGTGGTGCTGCCACAGGCGGCCAGAGCCAGAATCGTAATGGCTGCCAGGGCAGCGCAAAACATCTTTTTCATTTTGTTGATTCCTTTCTCGTTGGGAGTGTACTTGCTGTACAGGTGGCGATTTTATCAGAAAGGGATCAAACTATCAACGCACAAATACTGGAAACTCAATCTCTGCGG
Source organism: Oscillospiraceae bacterium (assembly GCA_017936985.1). The sequence continues at coordinate 5,058 of JAGBEM010000263.1, read as the reverse complement.
CGACTGCTGCGGCCGCCGAAGATCACCAACAGCCGCAGTAACTGCGCCAACGCAACGGCAGTGGCTGCTACATAGGTCAGTGCTGCGGCAGTCAAGGTTTTTCGTGCGCCCCGCTGTTCTTCCTCGGTCAAAATATTTCCGGACTCGATGGCTTCCATAGCCCGGCGGCTGGCGTTGAATTCCACTGGCAGCGTTACCAATTGGAACACAACGGAAAGTCCGAAGCAGGCGATACCTGCGTAAACAAAGCCATAGGAAACGCTTTCACCAAAGGAAAGAAGCAGGCCAAGCAGGATCAGCGGCATGGCCAGCTTGCTGCCGAAATTGGTGATAGGAACAATGGCGGCCCGGAGCTTAATGGGTGCGTAATCCTGTGCATACTGAACGGCGTGGCCGGCTTCGTGGCAGGCAACGCCGATGGCAGCGGTAGAGGTGGCGTCATATACACTGTCCGAAAGACGGATCACATTGGTTTTGGGGTCGAAGTGATCCGTCAGATTGCCATGGATCCGCTCAATGCGCACACCCGTCACACCGTTTGCACTCAGCACACGCTGGGCTGCCTGGGCACCGGTAATGTGTCGCAGTGAGGTCTGTTTTGCATATTTTTTGAAGGTAGAATTGACATTGCTGCTGGCCCACAGGGAAAGAAGCAAACAGGGCAGCACTAAAATCAGATAGGTCATGTCAAAGCCGTAGTAATATAGCATTGGGATTCTCCTTAAATGGTTTCCGGCTCCATGGCGTTATGGAGCATATCTGTGATTGCACCGCGGAAAATAGCATAGGCCTGTGAGTGCAGGGTGCTTAAAGCACCGGCGGACAGGTTTACGGGCACGTTGCCCGGCATGAACAGATCCTGGTCAAAGATGAACTTGATCTCGTTGTCCTGTTGACCGTTTTTCTTCACAAGGCCAGGACCTGCATGGATCTTCACCCGGCAGCCGCCCCGGATAGCCATTTCGGCATCGACGCTGCTGCGGCTGACATTGCTGTCGAGCACATCTTCTTCCGCCAAGGGGCCTAAGTAGCAGCTTTGAAACAGTTCCCGGAAAGGTGTGTCTTCCAACTCCAGAGACTTACGGGAAAAGAAGTTCAGATACCGCAGACCCACACGCTCAAAATAAGCAGGCTTATATATTTTTATGAAGGCAGCCAGGGGTTTATCCAGCTTTTGTGCAAAATCTTCCCACTGGGTATATTTGGTGCAGGCCAGTGAAATGAACTTGCTGGTCAAATTCACACGCCACACACCGTCTGCGGACATGAACTGATAGTTGATAGTGGCAGGCGGATTTTCCAGACTCAGGTTGCCTGGCGCACCGGTGATCTTCGGTGCCGGAGCTTCTTTTCTGGCAGAATACTGGGGAAATTCATCCCGGATGGCATCCTGGAAGTCTGCTGGAATATGAACGCCAATGGACAAAATCTCCGGAAAACGGAGCTGACAGATCACTTCGCCCAGCTGATTTGTCCGGTACACACAGCGTTCTTGATTGGAAAACATATCCATTCCTCATTTCCAATTGTTTTTTACTATTATAACCAAATGCCGCCCAAAAGGCAAGTGGGAGGCTGCGTGTTGCTTTCTGACAAAAAATATTATAAAATAAAAAAACAAGTGAGTAGAATCCGATCCTCAAGCGTTATATAGGTGAAGAGGTGATCCATATGGCCCAGATCGGTGAAAGCAGCTGCCGCCGATTCTCCCAGGCAGACCCGGACACCGTTGCACAGGTGGTCCGTACATATTCTGATTCCCTGGTAAGATTTGCGTACAGCTATGTAAAAGATGCCGCTGCTGCGGAGGATGTGGCAGGGGATACCATCGCGCTGCTCTTTGTTAAGGAAAAACGCTTCGAAAATGAACAGAAATTGCGCGCCTGGCTTTATAAGTCCGCGCGCAGCAAAGCCATCGACTACCTGCGCAGGCATAAAAAATATGTGCCTTTGGAGGATGTGGAAAATGTGCTTTGCACAGAAAGTGCCGAAGACAAGGTCCTTCGCAGGCAGCGGGATGAAACTGTGTATATTTGCATAAACAGGCTTCCTGAGAGCTACCGAACGGTACTTTTGCTCACCTATTTTGAGGGTTTTTCACTGGAAGTTGCACGCCATATTATGGGGAAAAATGTCAAGCAAATGTATAATATTCATGCCCGGGCCAAGATCGCCTTGAGAGAATTGCTCGAAAAGGAGGGGATTACCCATGAAGACCTTTGATGAAAGAACCAATGAGGTTTTGTGGAAGATCCATACGGAAAAGAGAAAACGGAAAAACAGCCGTAAAGTAGCTGTACTTATGGTGTCCTTGTGCCTGGTGATAACGGCAGCTGTGGTGCTGTTTCTGCCATTTGAATGGATGGCTCCCAGTGTATCGGCGTACAAGGATGATGCCTACTATCCCTTGATTAAAAACCTATGTAAAATCGGTTATCTCCAGGACAAAGGCATTGATTACGGCGGGCCCAGGAATATTTTTGAGTATATCATTGCCAAGCAGAATGAACCCGTTGAGCAGTTGTTGTTTCAGGAGTCCGCTGGGACTAACGGAAGCGGCTATGTAGAAGTAACAGACAATCAGGTGCAGGGTGTTATTGAAGGAGATCTGTTCAAACGGACTGAACAGCACATTTTTTATTTGCAGGAAGATGCAAATGAAACCGTACTGCGGGTCTATACCATCGCTGGAAGCGAGTCCAGGTGGCTGACAACATATCGGCTGCGTGTTGATTTTTCCCATGTATCAAAAATGGAAATGTATCTGTCGGAGGACGGGACTATTGCAACGGTGATTCTGGCGGGTAATCGTCAGAAAACAGGGGAACAGAAGGAGGTTGAAATGGTCTGCGTGGTCACACTGGATGTAAGCAGACCCAAATGGATCAGGGAACTGGGGTGTCAGTATATTACCGGAGAGTATGGTACTTCCCGCAAGGTGGACGATGTTATTCTGCTGGTGAGTAAGATGTACATTAGCACCTGGAAGCTTGACTTGGATGACCGGGATACCTATCTGCCGAAGATTGGACAACTTGAAAATATGGAACATCTGGAGCCGGATGCGATTCTCAATCAGAAGTATCCCTGCCACACCTACCTCACCACTATACTCCTGGTGCAAGAAGGGGACGGGAAGATTCTGGATACCGCTGCGTATTTGGCTTCTAGTAGTAACAATTTCTATGTGACAGAGGATATGATGTTTATTCCCGTGGCATTTACGGAAAATCGGGGATATGGTAAGGTAAAGCGAATGACGGAGATCCTGTGCATTTCTTTTGCGGATCAACGGCTGGAACAACTTGGCAGTGCTGTTGTAGATGGTGTGGTTAAAGATCAGTACTCCATGGATGTGTATGATGGCACGCTCCGCGTGGTGACAACAACGCATGAACTCACATATGATATCTGGGTGGATGAGAATGTTTACCACGGAGGAGAATGGGTTTACTGGGAATTGAGAAGCTGGAAGTATAACGCCAATCTGTATTGCATTTCCACGGATGATTGGAGCGTCAAGGGAAAGGTAGAGAGTTTTGCGCCTGAAGGCGAGCGGGTTGAATCCGCCCGGTTCGATGGCAATACGGCGTATGTCTGCACTGCGGAAGTAATTATACTGACTGATCCGGTGTATTTCTTCGACCTGAGCGATCCAGCCAATATCACATGGAAGGACACCGGTACTATTGACGGCTATTCCAGCTCTTTGGTAGATTTCGGCGCCTGCTTGCTGGGCATCGGCTATGGAGAGACACGGGCGCTGAAGGTCGAGGTCTACCGGGAGGCAGAAAACAGTGTGGAGTCGGTCTGTATCTATGACGGCCCTAACGAGTTTGCTACTAACTATAAGGCGTACCTGATAGACAGAGAGAATGGCTATGTGGGCATTCCGGTGCGAGAAAAGATGGAAACAGAAGCCCAGCTGCTGCTTCTGCAGTTTGACGGGGAGAAACTGAATGTGGTGGAGCGAATCGAAACCAAGGGCTATTTGAATGATATCCGCAGTGTGATCATCGATGGCTGGCTGTATACCATTGGAGATACCTTTTTTGTGATAGAACTGGAATAAGAACCGGTTACGCAAGGCGCGCTCACCCGAGCGCGCCTTTTCATATTCCAGTAAAAATTGGACACACTGTAACCGGAGGGATCATTATGACTGAACGGGAATACGGAAAACTGGTGCAGGAAATGGCGCCGAAGTCGCCGATTCTAAAGGACTGCGCCATTGCGTTTTTGGTAGGTGGGCTGATCTGCACGCTGGGTCAGCTTGCTATGAACGGATATATGGCGTTGGGACTGGAAAAGCAGGATGCTTCCACTGCGGTATCCATGAGCCTTGTCGCGCTGTCGGCGCTGCTGACGGGTCTGAGCCTGTACGATAATATTGCCAAATTCGCCGGTGCCGGTACGCTGGTGCCGATTACAGGTTTTGCCAATTCCATTGCCGCCCCGGCTATTGAGTTTAAGACGGAGGGGTTCATTCTTGGTGTTGGTGCGAAGATGTTTACGATTGCAGGACCGGTGATTGTGTATGGCGTGAGTGCAAGTGTGGTGTACGGCTTGATTTATTGGATCACAACTTTATTCTAACGGGCGGTTAATAACCGCCCCTACGAATTCTGTTGAACATTTTCATACAACATCGTAGGGGCGGATATCATCCGCCTGCAAAAAAAGGCACCATCACGGTGCCTTTTTCAACGCATATTTCAATGGATTATTTTCAATATACTCCCAGATCTCGTCATAATCCTGCTGATTGCGTATCCCGTGATCAAAGAATGACTTCTGCCAAACGGGTCTGCCGATTTGCTTTGAAACCCACCGTTTCATTGATCCAACCACTGTCGATACCGTAGGGGCGGATACCATCCGCCCGTCCAGGTTCGATTCAATACGCAGAATGAAATGAATGTGATCGGGCATAATGCCATACTTATCTACAACGATGTTTCCATAATGGGATGTCATCTGTAAAATACCCTGTTCCACGATTTTGCCTGCTATGGATAACGACACATTTTTCGGGCGGATGATATCCGCCCCTACGCT
>JAGBEM010000262.1 GCA_017936985.1 Oscillospiraceae bacterium | reverse complement strand
TTCGCAGAATTGAAGTTTTTCATATGAAGATCATAATGAGACGGATTTCTGTAATTTTCTATTGCGAAAATTACAGAAATGGCAGCGCCGTCAGGCGATGCCAATCTAATAAAACCGAAGGGTTTTATTAGATTTTAGTATTACACGCCTTATTTCCTCTTTTGATAGCGAGCTTTGCAGCGTGGTGCTAAAAAAGCAAGGGCGCAAGCCGCGAATCCGCTGCCTGCGCCCTTGCGCGTGATCAATATTCCTTTGCTATCCTTCAAAAAGACAAGTCAATAGAGCCAGCGGCACAGCCAATTCTTCGCCTCTTTCCAGGCAAAACGACATTCGCGCACAATGGAGGGGCCAAACTGATAGGCATGAACCATCCCCGGGCAAAGTGACATTTCCACAGTACAGCCTGCCGCTTTGGCCCGCGCCGCAATGGTCAATGTGTCGCTGAGCAGCAGGTCATGGGTGCCGGTCTGAAGCAGCATGGGAGGGAAGCCGAGGAAATCTCCATGGACAGGCGAGAGGTAAGGATCTTCCACATTTCCATCCCCTGCATAAGAAAATGCGGGTGTTTTGATTGGGGTCAGCGGCAAATAGCTTTCCGGTTTCCCCAGGACGGCATCCCGGAAGAGGTTGAAGCTGCGGGACGCGCCATTTGTCCCAAAGTCCCCCAAATCCCACATTTCGCGCGATTCCTTCCACCGTCTGGTCAGATTCCAGCAGCAGCTTCCGGGCATGGTAGATCCGGATCTCCTCCAGCAGCCTTGGAAAACTGGTTCCCTGCTCCTTTATCCCAGCTTCTCAGCAGCATATTCAAATCCACACATTCCGCCATCGCATTCCCGCCTGCCGCGCTGGGATGCAGATGATCACCGGAATCCAAAGCCGCAAGCATAAAATCCGGGTTGCCGGGGGCTGCAATCGCTCCGGCAAAATCCACAACTCCATCGAATTCCCCGCTCTGCTGAATCCAGCGGTTGATCTCACGGCGAATTTTCATTGCTTCGGCATCTGCGGTCAAATAACCGCCGAAGGGCGTGATGGTGCAGCCAATGACCCGGATCTCTTTTTCATGGCACCTGCGGATCACCTCACGGCAGCCCTCTATAAATTCCTTCTCCGTACACCGCTCTGCGGCAGGCGGTGATGAGGCAGGGTTTCCGCCGGGCTGGGCGATGTCATTTCCACCCAACGCCAGCAGCATAGTCGAGACTCCGGGGGCTTCCAAAACATCCCACTCCAGCCTTTTCAGGCCGCTCCGTCCGAAAAGCTGCCCATGGCCGGGCTGTTTTGCGAAGCTGGTATCCCGCAGAAGCCGGTTGCCGCTGATTCCAAGATTCAGCAGCGCAACCGCATCCGCCGTTTCCTGGATACGCCGCCGCAGATCAGGCACCCATAAATTCATGGCTGTAATGGCATCGCCGAAGGCGGCAATGGCCTCGCCCGGCCGGCCGTCCGCTACCATCATCGTTTTGGAGGTTTCACGCCTTGCCAGAAGCACCCAGCAGCTTTGTGCTATTATTGACACCGTTCGGGAGAAACGTTTGCGGCTGGTGATTGTGGGGTCAATTACGCTGGATTGCCGGGAGGGCAGAGCCGACCCTATGAGCGAGGCTTTCTTACAGATGGCAGGTGTATTCAGCCAACTGGAACTGGCTATGATAAGGGAGCGTGTGCGGTCTGGTATGGCGAACGCCAAAGCCAAGGGCAAGCAGATAGGCCGTCCGCAGACAACTAAAGACAGCATCCCCGCAATCTTCCTCCGGCATTATCCCGCCTATAAAAACGGGCAGTTGAACATTTCAGAATTGGCAAGAGTTTGTGATTTGAGCAGGACAACGGTTTACAAATACATTGGGCTTTTGGAGGAGTAAATGGAACAGGGAACTGTGAAAGGTTCCCTGTTCCACTTGATTTTATGTGATTTTGTGCTATAATACATGTTAAAAGCACGAAAAGAGGTCATTTGGTGTGAGCAAAGTCAACAATACATCCGCTGTGAAAAAGCAGTACGCCAATTCTAATAATTTAAACACAAGAATCTCAATTCATGCCAAATACTCTACCAACAAGATAGGGTTTGGAAACTGGATTGTAAATCATTACTGTATTGAGAACGGCATGAGAGTGCTCGAACTAGGATGCGGAACAGGTGATATGTGGTGTGGACATGACCGCATTATTCAGAACTGTGAGTGCCTTGTGCTTTCTGACTATTCGGAAGGAATGTTGGAAACGGCAAAGGCAACGATAAGCGGATTTTCCAATGTTCAACATATGGTAATTGATATTCAGGACATACCTTTTGAAAATGATAGCTTCGATGTAGTAATTGCCAATATGATGTTGTATCACGTTCCTGATTTAGAAAAAGGTTTGTCCGAAGTCAGGCGAGTATTGAAGGTCGGTGGAACATTTTACTGTGCCACTTATGGAGAGCATGGTATCATCGAATATCTTTCTAACCTATTGAAAGATTATGGGGTTGAAGACACAGTAAACAAAAACTTTACTCTTCAAAATGGTTCAAGCTTTCTTGAAAGAGTATTTAGTCATGTTGAAATGGCGGAATATCCTGATGCCCTAGCTGTTACTGATTTGGATGATATGGTGAACTACATCTATTCACTTTCGAGCATGACGTCTTTGATAAGTGTTCCAAGAGATGATATAAAAGCAATTCTTTCCCAAAACATGATTGATGGTGTGCTTATGGTTCCCAAAGAATATGGAATGTTCATAGCCCACTGACCACAGATAATCCCACCACAGGAGGGGACACTATGGCAAACTATGGAAAATACTACATTGCCGTCCGTTTGTTGCTGCTGAAACAATATCTTGAAGCCAACGCAGGAAGGAACAGAATTGTAAAGCGGAGAGAACTGGAACAACTCTTGGAAGAACACGATATGCCAGTAGAGAAGAAAACCCTGTATGCGGACTTCGCCGCCTTAGGGGATGTCTGCGGCTTACAGTTGGAATATGTAGTCCCTCAGAATGGACACCATCTTGGAACGGTCTGGACTTTGCCGTTCTTTGTGTGGCGGTAAACGATTTGCCTTGCGCCCAAGTCCACATCCCGATTCTGAATGTTCCGCACCGTGGCAGCCCTGCAACCGCTGTTCAGCAGGAAATTGATAATCACCCAATTCCGATATTCAGGGAAAGAACAGTTTGCATTTGGCTTTTGGAGCAGTAAAGACAGTTCTTCATCGGAATAGGTTTCCTTGACCGTTTCCTTGACCGTTTCCTTATCCTTCATATTCGGGATTATCAGATTGGCACGCCCTTCCTTTTGGCACCAGTTCAGAAAGGTTCTTAGAACACGAACATAAGTGGAAATGGAATTGTGGGCAAGTCCCGCCGCCCGCATTGCACAAATCATGTCCTCCAAGTCCCTTTTGGAAAGAGAATGCATACTCTTTTCTATGTCAAGGTATTTGGAGATGTTATGCAGATGTTGGTGGTAAATGCGGATGGTAATATCCGAAACGCCCTCCGCAGTTTTGGCGAAAATGAAGTCCTGAAACACCTCCGCCACCGACTGTCCATTGTGTCCATTCATTGTGATTTTTCTGCCCATAATCAGACCGCATCCCTTCTTCAAAAAGTGGCAAGAAGGGATGCGGTCTAACTGTTTTCGCAGAATTGGCGGTTTTGAACTTTTGGCTGCCGATTTCCTGCAATAGCAAAGAAAAGCCTCTGAAATCCGAAGATTTCAGAGGCTTTGGAGCTGCTAGCCAGATTTGAACTGGCGACCTCATCCTTACCAAGGATGCGCTCTACCGGCTGAGCTATAGCAGCATCTTTTCTGTTTTCGTGTCTCTCAGACAGCTTTGCTATTATAATACATGATATCCGTTTTGTCAAGTCATTTTGCGGATTTTTTTCGGGATTGACCGTGAAAAAAGGCCCGCCGCCGTTTGCGCGGCAGGCCTTTATTTCACATTGGTCGCCTTCTTACACCAGCTCGATGACTGCCATCTCAGCGGCGTCGCCCCGGCGGGCGCCGGTACGGGTCACACGGGTGTAGCCGCCGTTGCGCTCAGCGTACTTGGGGGCAATCTCCTTAAACAGCTTGTGGGCCACATCTTCCTTGGTCAGGAAGGCCATCGCCCGGCGATAAGACGCCAGGTCGCCCTTCTTGCCCAGGGTGATCATCTTCTCAACCACGGGCTGCACTTCCTTGGCGCGATAGAAGGTGGTCTCCATCTTGCCGCTGTTGAGAAGGTCCGTGACCTGCTGACGCAGCAGGGCCTTTCTCTGAGCGCTGGTCTTACCCAGCTTACGAGTGCCGAACATGAACGTTTCCTCCTTTTTTAAAAGGTAAGTCGATTAGTTGTTGCTGCCGGGTTCTTCGCTGGCCAGGGACAGACCCATCATTTCCAGCTTCTTCTGGACCTCATCCAGGGACTTCTTGCCCATATTGCGGACCTTCATCATATCCTCGCCGGTCTTTCCGATCAGATCGGCCACGGTATTGATGTTCGCCCGCTTCAGGCAGTTAAAGCTCCGCACCGACAGATCCAACTCGTCAATGGTCATGGCGAGCTTGGCGTCGGGCCGGTCAGCCGTCTTTTCCACCACGGTGGAGGAGGTGCTGACCGCGTCAGAGAGGTTCGTAAAGACCGTCAGATGGTCGGACAGGATCTTCGCGCCCAGGGACACGGCGTCCTTGGCGTCGATGGTGGAATCCGTCCAGATTTCCAGGGTCAGCTTGTCAAAGTCGGTCTTGTCACCGACCCGGGTGGGCTCCACCGTGTAATTCACCTTGGTGACAGGGGAATAGATGGAGTCGATGGGGATCACGCCGATGACGGTCTGAGGGGTCTTATTCCGCTCAGCGGGGACATAGCCCCGGCCCTGGGACAGGGTGATCTCCATATTAAATGTGGCGCCCTCGCCCAGGGTGCAGATGTGCAGCTCCGGGTTCAGGATCTCAACCTCGGCATCGGCCTTGATATCGGCGGCAGTGACCTCGCAGGGACCAACCGCGTCGATGTGCACCGTCTTGACGCCGGTGCTGTGCAGCTTGGGAGTAAGACGCTTGACATTCAGCACGATCTCCGTCACATCCTCGGTGACACCGGGGATGGTAGAGAATTCATGCTGTACGCCCTGGATCTTTACGGAGGTAGCCGCATAGCCGGGCAGACTGCTCAGAAGAATCCGGCGCAGGCTGTTGCCCAGGGTCATGCCGTAGCCCCGCTCCAAAGGTTCCACGACATACTTGCCGTAAGAGGGATTCTCCGGCTGCTCAATGCAGGTGATGCGAGGCTTTTCAATTTCTACCATGAATCAAAACCCTCCTTAATGGTGTGGAGCAGATGCCCCACCAAACTCGATTGCGTACGGATAGGGGGGGATCATTACTTGGAGTACAACTCGACGATGAGGTGCACAGCAATATCGAAGTCGATATCGGCCTTGGTAGGCAGAGCGATGACCTTACCCTGGAGGGTGTTCTTATCACGGTCCAGCCACTTGGGGGCAGCAACAAAGGCATCGTCCTCCTTCAGCTTCTTGAAGAAGCCATTGGAAGCGGCCTTCTCGGAAACGGCGATAACATCGCCTTCCTTGATGAGGTAGCTGGGGATGTCGACCCGCTTGCCGTTGACGGTGAAGTGGCCGTGGTTGACAAGCTGACGGGCCTGACGGCGGGTGTTGGCGAAGCCCAGACGGTACACGACGTTGTCCAGACGGCGCTCGCAGAAGGTCAGCAGGGTCTCGCCGGTGTTGCCCTCGGCGCGGCTGGCCTTCTCGTAGTAGTTGCGGAACTGCTTCTCCTGGATGCCGTAGACAAACTTGACCTTCTGCTTCTCAGTCAGCTGAGTAGCGTACTCAGACTTCTTAGCTCTTCTCTGTCCGCCGGGGTTCTTGTTGGAAGTCTTGCTGTAACCCATAGCGGCAGGAGAAACGCCCAGCGTTCTGCAACGCTTCAGCACGGGCTGCATATTCTTAGCCATAACGCAAAATTCCTCCTATTGCTTTCTCAGACACGACGTCTCTTGGGAGGACGGCAGCCATTGTGAGGAATGGGAGTCACGTCCTTGATCATAACGACTTCCAGACCGGCGGTCTGAAGAGCGCGGATGGCAGCCTCACGTCCCTGGCCGGGGCCCTTGACATAGACCTCGACGGTCTTGAGGCCGTGCTCCATCGCAGCCTTGGCCGCGGTCTCAGCAGCGGTCTGGGCGGCGAAGGGAGTGGATTTCCGGGAGCCCCGGAAGCCCAGTCCACCGGAGGAAGCCCAGGAAAGGGCGTTGCCCTCCAGGTCGGTGATGGTGACCATGGTGTTATTGAAAGAGGAGCGGATATGTGCCGCACCCTTCTCTACGTTCTTGCGCTCGCGACGGCGCTTGACGACTTTCTTACCGTTAGCAGCTTTGGTAGCCATTTACATATCCCTCCTTACTTCTTCTTGTTGGCGATGGTCTTTTTGGGTCCCTTGCGGGTACGGGCATTGGTCTTGGTCCGCTGGCCGTGGACGGGCAGGCCCCGGCGATGACGGGTGCCGCGATAGCAGCCGATCTCGCTCAGCCGCTTGATGTTCATCGCAGTCTCACGGCGCAGATCGCCCTCAATGAGATAGCTGTGCTCAATGGCCTCACGCAGCTGAGCCTCCTGCTCGTCGGTCAGGTCCTTGACGCGGGTATCGGGGTTGATACCGGTCTTGGCCAGGACTTCTGCCGCACGGGAAGGTCCAATGCCGTAAACGTAGGTCAGAGCCACTTCGATCCGCTTGTCGCG
>JAGBEM010000261.1 GCA_017936985.1 Oscillospiraceae bacterium | reverse complement strand
GAGCATAGGGGCCGAGTGGACTACGGCGCTTTGTATAACGGTCGGCTGCAGGTTCTGCGGATCGCTTATTCTCGGTTTGTCGGTTCTGCAGAGTTCGATCAGTTCTGCCTGGAAAACAGCAGCTGGCTGCCGGACTTCGCACTGTTCATGGCGTTGAAGGATAAATATCAGGGCAAGCCCTGGTATCAATGGGAGGACGGCCTGAAATTCCGTCATACCGAAGCGGTTTGGCAGGCTCGCCAGGAGCTGAAGGATAACATCCGCTTCTATAGCTTTATCCAGTTCCTGTTCAGCAAGCAATGGAGTGCCCTGCGCAGCTATGCCCACGAAAATGACATTCGCATCATCGGTGATGTGCCGATCTATGTGCCTTATGATTCTGCAGATGTTTGGACAGCGGCTGAGCTGTTCCAGTTGGATGAGACTCTGACCCCGGTGGCTGTTGCAGGCTGTCCGCCGGATGCTTTCTCGGATGACGGTCAGCTGTGGGGTAACCCCTTGTACCGTTGGGATGAGATGGCTAAGAACGGCTATAACTGGTGGATCCGCCGGCTGGAGGCTGCCGGAAAGCTCTATGATGTGGTCCGCTTTGACCATTTCCGTGGCTTTGAAGCCTACTGGTCTGTTCCTTTTGGCGATTCTACCGCCAAAAACGGTCGTTGGGTCAAGGGACCGGATATGGATTTCATCAGTGCCATCAAAAAAGAACTGCCGGATCTGCAGATGATCGCAGAGGATCTGGGAGATATTACACCGCCGGTGCTGAAGCTGCGGGATGATTCCGGCTTCCCCGGGATGAAGGTGCTGGGCTTTGCCTTTGATACCAGAGAGGATTCGGAGTATTTGCCCCACAATTATCCTGCCAATTCCGTTTGTTATACCGGAACCCATGACAATATGACGACTCGCCAGTGGTTTGAAACCGCATCGAAGGATGCCGTTGCTTTTGCCACTGAGTATATGAACCTGTCGGAGAAGGAAGGCTTGGTTTGGGGCGTGATCCGTACGGCGCAGGCCAGTGTGTCGGATCTGTGCATCATTCAAATGCAGGACTTCCTGAATTTGGGCGCAGAGGCCCGGATGAACTTCCCTGGAACCATGACCACCAACAACTGGACTTGGCGGGCAGAACCGGGATTCGCAAGCGATGCTCTGGCAGAACGGATCCGGAAGCTCACTGTGCTTTACGGTCGCTGCACTGACTAATAATTTCCCAATTTTTATGAATGGAGACTCTTTCTATGAACTATAATTGCCTGAACATTCTGAAGTGGACGGAGGCACAGCTGAAGTACACCTATGACGTGTCCCTCCAGGAGGCGACTCCCCAGGAACTGCATGAGGCTCTGGGCGAGGCCATTATGATGGCGATTTCCGATAACTGGAATCATTCCAAGCATGTTCGTATGCACCAGCGGAAGGCTTACTATATCTCTGCGGAGTATCTGGTGGGCCGTCTGGTCTACAGCAATATGTACAATCTGGGCATTCTGGATGAAATGAAGCAGCTGTTTGCCGAGCATGGCGTGGATCTGGCTGTTCTGGAGGACGTGGAGGACGCCGCGCTGGGTAACGGCGGCCTGGGTCGTCTGGCAGCCTGCTTCCTGGACAGTGCTGCAAGCTGCAATATTCCGCTGTCCGGCTACGGCCTGCGCTACCGCTTCGGTCTGTTCAAGCAGAGCTTTGACAAGGTCGGCAGCCAGGTGGAAGCTGCGGACGACTGGACAAAGTTCGGTGATCCCTGGTCTTACCGCCGCTATAACCATACCGTTAAGGTCACATTCCCCGACCACACCGTTCTGGCGGTTCCGTATGATGTTCCCGTCATCGGCTATGGCACGGACAATGTGGGCACATTGCGCCTGTGGCAGTGCGAAGCCGAGGAAGAGTTGGACTTCAACGCCTTCAACGATCAGGACTACCTGCGTGCTCTGGCTCAGAAGAACAAGGCTGAGGACATCACTCGTGTTCTGTATCCCAACGACTCTACCTGGGAAGGCAAGCGCCTGCGTATCAAGCAGCAGTATGTGCTGTCCAGCGCATCTTTGCAGGATATGATGCGTGTGTATAAGTCTGCCCACGGCACCGACCTGTCTCACTTTGCTGAATTCTATGCTGTTCAGCTGAACGATACCCACCCGGCTATGTCCATTCCCGAGCTGATCCGTCTGCTGATGGTGGAGGGCATGGATTTTGAGCAGAGCTTTGCCATTGCCCAGAAGACCTTCTCCTACACCAACCACACCGTTATGGGCGAGGCTCTGGAGAAGTGGAATCTGGATCTGCTGCGCAGCGTTGTGCCGGAGATCGTGGATATTATCTGCCGGATCGACGAAAAGCTGAAGCGTGAGCATCCCAATCTGTTCATCGTCCGGGACAATACAGCCCATATGGCAAACCTCAGCGTGTATGTGGGTAGCTATATTAACGGCGTGGCAGAGATTCATTCCCAGATTTTGAAGGACGACTGCTTCAAGGCCTGGTATGAAGCCTTCCCCGACCGCTTCCAGAACAAGACAAACGGTGTCACCCCCCGTCGCTGGATGGGTCTGTGCAATCCTGAGCTGACGCAGATGATCAAGTATCGGGTAGGCGGTGATTTCCTGAAGGATCTGGACCGCCTGACGAAGCTGAAGCCCATGATCGACGATGATATGATCCGCCAGTTCAATGCCATCAAGCGCACCAAGAAGGAGCAGCTGTGCAAGGTCATCGCCCAGAAGGAAGGCGTTCAGCTGAACCCCGACTTTATCTTTGATGTCCAGGTCAAGCGCCTGCATGAGTATAAGCGTCAGCTGATGAATGCCATCAGCATCGTGGATATTTACTTCCGCCTGAAGAACGGCGAGTTGCCCAACTTCCAGCCCACTGCTTTCATTTTCGGTGCCAAGTCTGCCCCCGGTTACGCCCGGGCTAAGGCGATCATTCGCTATATCAACCGAATCGCCAAGATGATCAACAATGATCCTGCCGTTTCCGATAAGTTGAAGGTAGTCTTTGTACAGAACTATAACTGCTCTTATGCCGAGCATATTATCCCTGCTGCCGATATTTCCGAGCAGATCTCTCCTGCCGGTACAGAAGCCTCCGGCACCGGCAATATGAAGCTGATGCTCAATGGCGCGGTGACCCTGGGCACTCTGGACGGTGCTAACGTGGAGATCGCCAAGGAGGCAGGTCAGGAGAACGAATATATCTTCGGCCACACCGTGGAGCAGATCAATGCCTGCAAGGACAGCTATTACAGCCGCGGCATCTACGAGGCAGACGCCCACCTGCGCCGCGCCTTGGACACCCTGGTGGACGGCACTGTGCCTACGGACAACGAGCAGTCTGAGCTGTACCACGCTCTGCTGGATGGCACCCACTGGCACAAGGCAGACCACTATTATATCCTGCTGGACTACGCATCCTATATGGAAGCAAAGCTCCGTGCCAACCAGGATTATGCAGACCGGCTGAACTTTGGCCGCAAGTGCCTGCTGAACATTGCCAGCGGAAGCAAGTTCTCTTCCGACCGTACCATCCGTCAGTATGCTGAGGAGATCTGGCACATCGCGCCTACCCAGTTCTAAAAACCTTTACACCCGACTTTCTGCAGAAAGTCGGGTGTGTTTTATTCTAAGTATTCAATTGGGATTGAGTGTGCTGTTAAATGGTTGCTCAGGTGCGGCAGCACCCTTGGCTCCCTCCATGAGGGAACTGGCAAAAATCTTTGATTTTTGACTGAGGGAGTGTTGCATAGACGTTAGGATACTTCCCCAGTCACGGCTATCGCCGTACCACATAGTCTATTGTGCGATTGCCGCTGGCAATCGTCTATTTAGAGTCGCTTCGCTACCCTCAAAGAGGGGGCCAAGGTGTCTAACCTACAGCTTCACAAACTGAAATTTGAACATCTGCGTCATGTTTCTTGCTTTTTCGACAGCGCTGTGCTAGAATACAAAATACAAGACATTTTGAGAAAAGAGTGATGGCTATGAAACGGATCACAGCGCTGCTGCTTATCTTTGTGCTGATCACCGGCCTGTTTGCCGGCTGCACTCCGGTGGAAGTGCCTCCGGAGGATACTTCCAATACTGGTACTACCACCGTACCGGAAACCAGTGAGGATACTACCATCGAAACCTTGCCGGACGCGGCGGAACTGGTCATCAGCGAAGTCATGTCCGACAATAAAAAAGTGGTTATGGGTCATGAAAATGACTGGATCGAACTGCATAACCGGGAGGATGTTTCCCTCAGCCTGGAAAATTATTATTTGACAGACGATCCTGCTGAGCCTGAGCGTTTGCCGTTGGCAGGGAAGACCATTGCGGCAGATGGCTATCTGGTGATCACACTGGATGATGCCGCACCTTTCCGCCTGTCTGCAGACGGCGAAACGCTTTACCTGACCTATGATGGTAAGGTCATCTCTGAGCTGACCTTTGGCATCAGCGAGGATGGCGGATCCTTTGATGCCAACGGAATCTGCCAGTATCCCACTCCCGGCCAGCCCAATACCGCAGATGGCTATCAAGCCTATTTGCAGGCGCAGTCGCTGCCGGAACTGATCATCAGCGAGATCATGTCTTCCAATTCCACTTATCTGCCTGTCGGTGGTGAGTGCTATGACTTAGTGGAGATCAAGAACAATTCCAATGAAGCCATCGATCTTTCAAAATATACCCTCACCGACAAGCACAGCGAGCCCCAGCGCTTTGCGTTCCCGGCGGTCACCCTGCAGCCCGGTGAATATTATATCATCTACTGCTCCGGCAATACCAAACTGGGTCAGAATCATACTTCCTTCAAGCTTAGCGCCGATGGAGAAACAGTCTATCTTGCCAAGGAAGGCGCATATATCGATTCCTTGACTGCCCCTGCGGATCTTGCAAAAAATGAAAGCTATGGCCGTGTGGGTAATGTTCCCATGTATCTGGAAAAGCCTACCTTTGGCGGCGAGAATGCTGCCGGCTATGGGGCGGCTTTGGCAGCCCCGACAGCCAGCCAGGTCTCTGGCATTTATGAAGAATCCTTTACCCTTACGCTCTCCGGTGAGGGTGACATCTACTACACCCTGGACGGCACCTGTCCCTCTGTGTACTCAGCCAAGTATACGGAGCCCATTACCATTTCCGGTGTGACCACTGTGCGTACCTTCTGCACCACCGGTAATCGCACCAGCGCCCTGACCGCTTATACCTATCTGGTAGGTGTCAGCCACACCTTGCCGGTAGTGTCCATTGCCATCCCCCAGGATGACTTAAACGGCGAAGCCGGTATTATCAATCATACCGACCAGAATTATGAGTACGAAGCTATGCTGACCCTGATTGAGGGCGGCGAGGAGAAGTTCTCCGTACCCTTCGGATTCCGTCTCCATGGCAACGACAGCCGAAATCACCCCAAGCAGAATTTCCAGCTGCGCTTCCGTTCGGAATACGGTGTAGGCAAGCTCAATTATAAGCTGTTTGACGATCTGGACATTACAGAATTTAACTCCCTGCTTCTCAAGGGCGGCAGCGAGATCTGGGCATCCAGTATGCTTTGTGACGAGATCGCCACCGGCATTGCCCACGGTACGACCAATGTGTATACCCAGGCCATGAAGCCTGTAGTGCTGTACTTGGGAGGCCAGTTCTGGGGCGTCTACTTCTTCCGGGAACGGTTCAGTGACGACTATGTGGCCAGCCACCTGAATGTGTCCACTGACTCTGTTGACCTGCTGTATTCCTCTGCAGGTTGGGTTCAGAAGGGCAGCAATAAGGCATTCAGCGAGCTGAAAAACTATGTCCAGAGCCACGATATGAGTCTGGAGGAAAACTACAACTATCTGGCGGAACGGATCGATGTGCTGAGTCTTATGGACTGGTATATCTGCCGCAGTTATGTGGGTGACCGGGATACTGCCAATGTTCGCCGCTTCCGCTCCACCGAGCACGACGGCAAGTGGCGCTGGATGTATTTTGACCTGGACTGGTCCTTCTGGAATCGGCCTACGGATAAGCCCATCACCTGGATCATGTCCAGCTCCGGCGGTGACAAAATTTTGATGAACGGCCTGCTGAAAAGCGCACAGGGCAAAGATCTGTTCCTGAAGCGCTACGCCGAACTGATGGATACTGTCCTCAACGAGGAGTATATCATCGGCAAGATCGATTCCGTGGTGGAGCAGATCCAGCCGGAAATGCAAAAGGATCGTGACCGCTGGGGTGTCAGCTATTCCACCTGGGAAAAAGCGGTTGAAAAGCTCCGTACCTATGTCCGGGATGGCGCCCGGGATAAGCAGGTACTGGCAGACCTGAAAGACTACTTTGATCTGACAGACGATGAAATGACCGCCTATTTTGGCGCATAAATCAACAGCGCGCTGCAGATAAGCAGCGCGCTGTTTTCGTTTTATTAACCCTCTTCTACAATGATCTCTTTTACTGTCAGG
>JAGBEM010000021.1 GCA_017936985.1 Oscillospiraceae bacterium | reverse complement strand
GACCATAGATGGAGACGAACTCACGCAGGCGCGCGAAGATGGCACAGATGACGGCGACGAGGACGAGAGGGAAACTGCATCCGGACCTGTAATCGTTCCCTGTAAAACATTGAGCCAGCTTTGGAAAGCCGGCATTCACAAGTTTGGACCTTCTGAGCGTATCGGCTCTCACTTAAGATCTGACATTTTCCTGTGGTACAGAGATTTTGACCGTTTCTTTGCTCGCAATGAATCCTTAGAGGAACGGGTGATCGCAGTCCGTCCCCAGTGGCCGATCAACAGAGCCAATGCCATTGCCTTTGCATCCTTTAGCGGCATTCGCGGAACCAGTAAGTATAAAACAAAGTATTTTATACTGGCGTTCCGGGATCGTAAGGAATACAACAAGGCTTGCAAAAAACTGTTCAGCCGCAGTACGGATGATGCTGGAACAAGCCGAACGAAAGCGAAGTATGATATGGTGTTGGTGGCCGGTGACTGGGCGGAATTGGATGAATCTGAATACAGTGCCTACGGGGTTAAAAGCGGCGAGCATATTTACGGCGCGCAGATATCGGATTTCTATTCCAGAAACCAAATCTTCCCCATTCCCCAGCAGAAACGCAGAGAAAAGTGATACGATAGCAAAAGGCAGCCGAGTGATTTCCACTTGGCTGCCTTTCCTTACGCATTGGTATAAGTTTTGCGGTATTGCTGCTGTACATCCACAAAGCGGTCGTACTCAGAGACTTTTACGGTATAGCGCCGGCAATTTAGTTTGATGCGCATATTCTGTGGATGGGAAGAAAGCCTGACTGTAATATTATCTGTCGGCTCGTTTGCGGTGATCTGCAATTCAGTCTCAGCCGAGGCTGCCGTGACTTGCATATGCGCGGTATGCAGCAACGGCAGATACTCTCCCACACGGATGCTTTGCCCAATTTGAGAACGATCACTGTTGACCAAGGGCCTGCCATCCATTTTCTGCTTAATGGCAAACAGCTTCTCTTCGTTGACAAACTCATTTCGGGTTTCATAAGGATCATCAATATCGTGCCCAATCACATATTCAATTTCGGGTTCGCTCAATCCGAGAATGTGTAAATGTGTTCCGAAATTACGCCGGAACAGATATGCTGTAGGGTCTTTTCTATCCTCAAAAGGCAAGCCGTCTCTATCGGATAAGGAATCCTCTTGGAGATCCTCGTTAATGGATGCCATCTGAACAGCTTTTATCTTGATGCTTTGAAACAACACCCGCGCAGCATTCGTCAGTTCTCTTGCGGAGCATCGAACATCCCATCGGTCGTTGTTGCACACAATGGGATAATCATCTATCGATTTGTTCAGCTGCGACTCCATATACTGACGCCGCTCATCGATCAGTGCAGCAACCTTGTCTGGCACCGGGATGATGCGGTCTGCGTTCCTGGTTTTTCCGCCAAGCTTACCGGCGCTGGTATCATAGCCGGTGGTTTTGTAGATCCATATTACCGGGCATTGCGAATGGGTTTGCATTGGCTTGATATCGCCGTAATCTACCGCGCAGGCTTCCGCATTGCGCAGACCCAGCGCATACATTAACAGCAACCCCATATTCTGGCCGGATTGCAGAGGATCGGAAAGGAGTGCCTTGGCAACAGCCTGTTCTTGCGGGATTGTCAGCGATTTGCTGAGTAGCGCCTGATTGGCTTTTGTTTCCTCACTTTGGGTAGTGGCTTCGGGGTTTAGACTACTCTCCCAGAGAACATTATCACACTCGCCGTGCCGTGCGGCTATTTCCACAACATAGTATATCAAACGGCGAAAATCCTGCAGTGTGCTTTCCTTATAGGGCATATATTGTTTACCCTTTGTATCCTGCCCACGTTTGATCAATGCCTGGATCACTGCGTCGTAATCTTCCTGGGAATAGGCGCTGATTGGGGTTTCGTCGTGCTTACGAAGCAGCGGAATAATCTGATTGCAGTAACGCAGGTGGTTGCTTCTTTGTGTGGAGTCAGCCTTCCAGTGCTCCTCAAAATCGGCATAGTAATCGTGATAGATGCCGTAAAAGGTATGCTCTTCGCCTACGAAAACCTTCCACTCTGTCATAGCAGATCGCCCTCCTTTCCTGTGCCATATACGGCAATGCTGCCGGTTACACCGTGATTACATTCGACCAAAACATCAATATAGCTGCCGGGCACCTCTTGGGCTGAGGACAGGGTGATTGAAATGGCATTAAAATGATTCTTTTTACGGTCTGAGTGAACAGCGGTTTTGTGGGTAAATGTGGAAACCTCAGAGGTGCTTTGCACAGTGTTCTGCACGCCGGTTTCGTGGGTATGTGTCCACCGATTCAGCTTTTGCACCATTCCGTACTGGACCAAATCATTTGTGTAGTCACAGTAGTGCTGAGAAAAGGTATCCGGAGCCTTGTTGCCCACCACATAGGATAACTCTCCACGGTTAAAGGCGCAGGTATGGTTTGCCCGGTGCTTAAAATTGCTGTAGAAAATATCACCCTGATACTTGTTCATATCTACAACAACCTCTTTGTC
>JAGBEM010000260.1 GCA_017936985.1 Oscillospiraceae bacterium | reverse complement strand
GCCCCGGTTTGGTTGCAGCCAGCCGGGGCACCTTTACGACAATTATAGCGAATCCCCCCGCACCGTACAATCCGGGTGGGGGGATGTAAATTTAAGGCTTTGCGGTGGTCGTATGCCTGCCGCCGTTTGGCGGAGTGGGCTTTAATCCTGCTTGTTCCAAAGCTCGGGGCCATGGGCCGAGAAAGGTCTTGATCCGCGCCCGGGTGGCGTCGTCAAAATCTGCCTTTTTCGGGGGATATCCCAATTCCTGCGCCCGCTTTTGCAAGGTGCGGATCGCCCACCCAATTTGTTCCGGTGTTGCCATTAAGGAATCCTCCTATATGTATGATCTGTAATGCAGTAGCCTTCCCCCGGCCGGGGCTGCCACTGGTAGCGGTTCTTGTTTTCCTCCGGGAAGAAATGCCCCATGATCGCAGCGATCACACCGCCGTGGGTAATGATGCAGGTGTCTTCTTTGATTTCAGAAAGGGCTTGCATTACCCGCACTTTCATCTGCACACCGCTTTCCCCCTGATGTGGAATATTGACCTCATTGTCCCCGGTGAGCCACGTTTGGTACTCCGGTGTATTCTTAAGTTGGTTGTAACCATGCATCTCAAAGATGCCGAAGTCCACTTCCCGGAAACGGAGATCGGTTTCATAAGGCACATCGCCAAACAGAATACGAATCGTTTCATCTGTCCGTTTCATGCCACTGGTAAGAAAACGGACATTTTTAATGTCGTACCGGATATTCTGCAATTCTTGTCTGCCTGCAGCAGACAGGGGCAGATCGGTACTGCCGCAGTATAGGTGATTTTCGTTGGCTTCCGTTTTGCCGTGGCGAATCAGATAGATGGTCATTTCAATCGCTGCTCCAATCCGCAGAATATCCGGCTCACCTGCACAGCTTCTTTACTTAAATATTGCGCCAATCTTCCGGTACGCTGCCGCCAAGCACGATTCTCCGTGCCCATTGGAACAACGCCGCAGAAAATGTCCTGCAGGATCAGAACACTATCCTGCCACTCTTCCCGATGGCATTCAAAATATCCAATGGGATCATCATGCTGGGCGGTGAATTCTTCAATTTTATAGATGCACCGCTTCGAGAAGTCAATCTGACTGCTATTGCAGGTATACACGTCCGTATCCGTGATGCCAAGGGTTTCCTTTGCAAACGTAAGCTTACCTTGGTAGGCCCCGCCGATGATCAGAACCATAATTACCTCCTAAATTAGGGCGTAGACAGCCACGGCGCACAGCTCGCTTACTGTCAGTGCGAAGCCTGCAATATCACCGTTCATGCCGTCAAGGGATCTGTAAGCACGCAGCAGAGCAAGTCCGTATCCAGCCAAGCAGCCAACAAGTGCAAAACCGTATTTGGCGCAAAGCAGGAAGCCTGCTGCCAAGAAGATGCAGAGCATAATGCTCAATGCAACGATGTGGGATTTCGGTTTCTTTTGGCCTGCATACTGGCTGGTGGACATGGGCTTCAGACCTGTCACAGCCAAGGATGAACAGCAGCGGCTCACTGCCGGGATGAAGATCAAAATCAAAGAATTTGCTTCCGCAGGTGCAGATGAGAAAAAGGCAAACTGTGCAAGCATCAGCAAAGCGATCCCGATCACCGCAAAGCTGCCCACATGGGAGTCCTTGAGGATTTCTCTTCTGCGTTCTAAATCCCGCCAGCTTTTCACTGCATCGGTCACATCCATGAAGCCGTCCAGATGGATAAAGCCGGTAATGAGAAACGGATAGGCGCAAAGCACCAATCCTGCCACAAGAGCAGGCAGGTTCAGTAGCCTGCAAAGCCATGCAAGGGCTGCCCAGAGTGCACCGATCTCCAAACCGACAATCGGCAGGAAGAGAAGCATTTTATCCTTTGCCTTTTCATCCCAAATTTGCGGCGCAGGGATGGCGCAGAACATGCTCTGGCACATAACAAAGGCATATAAGTATTTCTTCATATACGCAGATCCCCTTTGTGGATAATAAACTGCCCGGCGGACACTTCGATCACGGTATCACAGACCGCAGCCAGACGGCGGTCAATATCAGCCAGACACTTACGGTACATTTCCGTACTCTCTGAGAACGCTTCCGCATCGGAATAAATGTAATCACTGACAAACACCGCATGGCGGACAGTACGGGCAAATTCCACCAATTCTTCCGCGCAGCGGTTTGCTGCGTTAAGGTCTATTTCGTAGTTCTTCTCTACCGGAAACAAAGAATTCTGGATCAGAGCCGTTACACTGTCCACCAAAAACGCACCATCTTTGTCGGCGATTTTCAAGCAATCCATAATATTACGGAAACACTCCACCGTCTCAAACCCCATGCCTTCCCTGTCAGCAATGTGCCGTCGAATGCGGTCGTCATCTTCGGCACCGGAAGAGATCATGGTCGCCACATAGTAGTGCTTTCCACCCTTGGAGAGGGCAACTGTCAGGTCTTGCGCCAGGGTGGATTTTCCGTTCTTGGCACCGCCGGAGATAAATATGGTCATTGCGCACCCTCCACCGTAAACTTGTCGCCCTGACGGATTTCGTCTAAGTAGCCGTCATCAATGCCGGCCTGGTCAAAGGTCGCCATATCGTTGAGTATGGCGCAGGCGGCGCTCAGCACCTCAAACGCCAGCGGACAACCGCTGCCTTCCCCAAGGCGCATCCCCAGTAGGAACAAAGGCTGCAAGCCCATAGCATCCATAGCAAGCCGATAGCCGATCTCATAGGATGCATGGCTGGGAATCAAATATCCTCTCACATTGGGGCAAAGCTGATAGGCACATAGTGCCGCCACAGCAGAAATGAATCCATCAATCACCACCGGGCGACGGGTCGCTGCAGCACCGATAAAGGCGCCGCACATGGCAGCGAGATCAAAGCCGCCCACCTTTGCCAGCACATCGATAACATCATTTTTGTCCGGTCTATTGACCAATATGGCGGTTTTGATAACTTCTTTCTTTTTGCGGAAGCTGTCATCTGTGATGCCGCCGCCTCTGCCTGTTACGGCATCCACATCCGCATCCAGTAAAACAGCAAGAACAGCGGAAGAGGTTGTGGTATTTCCGATACCCATTTCGCCAATACCCAGTACATCCGCATCGGTATTTTGCGCCAACTCGATACCAGTCAAGATAGCCTGCATAGCTTGCTCCCGGGTCATGGCAGATCCGTGGACAATATTTTGCGTGCCGTAGGCGATCTTCTTGTTCAGCACCTTGGGTTCTTTGATGTCGGCGTTGACGCCCACATCGCAGACAGTTATTTCACAACCGAAGTGCTTGCAAAGCGTGGATGCGCCGGTCTTATGCCGGGTCAGATTGATGGTTTGCATTAGTGTCACACTCTGGGGCGCAGAAGATACGCCCTCTGCCACCACGCCGTTATCCGCAGCGAACACCAGCAGATGCTTCTTTTCGATTTTGTTATGTACCTGCCCGGTAATACCGGCAAGCTGAACGGACAGTTCCTCCAATCGGCCAAGGCTTCCGGGCGGCTTGGCAAGCTGCGCCTGCCGCTCCCTTGCTTTTGTCATGGCCGCTTCATCCAAAGGAGCAACCGATCTGATCACTTCCTGTAATTCCATTTCTCATTCCTCCAAAAGCCAGCGAACAGAAGGCGCTGCGTCCATCACTTCCAATGTAAAGGTCACATTGGGGCAAAGTATTTCCGCGCGCGCCAACAGCTCTCTCACGGGAATACTGCCGCAGTTCAACGCACTGTGGGTATCCCAGGAGCCATCGTTATTGTGCAGGTGGAAATGGGAAAGATACGGTGCCCCAATTTCCAACCACTCCATTGCCGGAACTTTGGAATAGGCATTCACATGCCCCACATCCAAACACAAACGAAGTCTCTTGTCGTCCACACCCTTCACAATGTCCAAAAGCATTTCCGGGGTTTCTTCCAAAACATTTTCCAGTACAATTTCCACACCGGGATCTTCTTTCAAAAAATCTTTCCAGAAGAGAACAGATTGCTCCACATACCAAACCGGATAGTAGATCTGCGGATTGTAACCGCCGTGGATCACGATCTTCTCAGCGCCATATTCTTTAGCAAGCTGGATTGCCTGCCGGTAACGGTAAGCCGCCAAAGCCCTTGCCTTGGGATCAATGGCGCAGGGAAAGAGTTCATTAAAAGGCCCATGGAATACGCTTTTACGGATCCCGGTCAGCTTTTCACGTACCATCGCATCCGTTTCCAGAAATTTATCGTCCAGATTCCATGCGGTGCAGTATTCGGCAATTTCCAAGCCAAAGCCGTATTCTTTTGCTACTTTCGCAGCATCAGCGGCAATGGTGGAAAGATAGATGTTTTCCTTTTTCATAGTGTCTTCCTTGCTTTCCAAAAACGATACTGCGTCCACACTTCCAAGCCCATGGGCATCAGACAAAAGACGGCATAGCCTGCATAGAACAGGTAGGACATCGCAGTAATCGGTGTCATCATGATCCGAGGATCATAAATAATGTCTGTCTGTTGGAGCAGGACAGCCATCAAAACCGCCGTCAGGCAGCCGAACAGCGCCACCACATAGGCTCTGTCCCGGTTATCAAAGCGGTAGATAGAAAAGGCTTTTCTCCCTCGCAGAGCGCTTCCCCGGCTTTGCATAGATTCGGAAGCCGTGGTCAGAGAATCGATGGTCCATGTGATCAGCATGGAGAAAATACGGATACTGTTTTGCAGCCGTCTGAATGGATTTCCTTGATTTGCACCCCTGCCGATGCCCTGCTGGGCAGTATTGATCCGCCTGGCTTCTTTTTTGATCCGCGGCACAAGACGCAGCAGGATCGCCAAAAACAGGCTCAATCTTGGGCTGATTCTGCCAAACAGATACACGACCTTATCCGTGGTGAATACCGAGTGAACGCAGGAAAACC
Source organism: Oscillospiraceae bacterium (assembly GCA_017936985.1). The sequence goes on along the minus strand of JAGBEM010000260.1, from coordinate 7,334 downwards.
AGATCATGACACCTGCGACAGAAAGACCCAACACGAAACCGTAAACCAATGCCTCCAGCGTCATGTTGTTACCGATGAAATTCTGACGCAGAACCGTCACGCCAAAATGATGGTAGCTGCTGTAATACAGAGCAAATCCCACCGCAAAAATCAGCAGCACCATGTTAAATATCGCTGCTTTCCAGCCGCTGCGTTTTATGCTGTAAAGAAAGGCGCAGACAACGGAAATTGCAAGAAAAACAGGGTGCTGAAACAGGATCGTTCCTGCAATCACGGCGGCAAAATAAAGGAAGTTGACCGCAGGATGGCAGCGTTCAAAGCCCATTTTCATCCTCCATCATGCCGTACTTGACCTGAATGCGGTCAAGCTTTTCCAGCAGCGGCCTGCCAAACAGCACCATGACCAGCACGGTGCAAACACCTTGACTTGCATTCACCGGAAAACCGGAAGCAAAGGTGGCCGCCACGGCTTCCCAGCTGATACCGGAGAGCATCAGAAAAATATGGGAGCAATCCAGCAGTGGGCCAACCCAAAGGATCACGGAAAGGAAACCAAACACGGCCATGATCCACGGCTTTCTGGGAAGGCGGCCTTTGGCGAAGAGAAATCCTGAGAGCATACCGCCTGCACCGTAGGCCATCATCTGCCAGGGGGTGAACGGTCCATGTCCGTAGAAAAAGTTACTGACAAAGGCCGTTACAGCGCCCACCATGAAGCCCGCCTCTGGGCCAAAGGCAATGCCGGCAAGCATTATGATGGCAAAGGTGGCCTTGAAATTGGGGATCGGGATCGCCACTCGGCCGGCAATGGCAATGGCGCACATAACGGCAATGACCACCAGTTCTCTTGCCTGGGGCTTGCGTCCCTCGAACGCCAGAAAGAATGGGAGCATCAATTCGATGATGATCAATGTGCCGGTGATGTAATAGCTTCTGCCGGGTAGCCGCGTACCAAGGTACAAGGTTGCCGGGATCAACAAGAGGAAAACCAAAAGGGTCGCAATATTGGATTTTTTCATCGTTATCCCTCCCGGTTTTGATTGCACAATGCAATCACATCCTCAGCGGTTACTGCCATGGAGAACACATGGCGGCTCATACGATTGGCCGCAGTGGTATAGAAGCTGTTGTTGCCGAAGAATCGCCGGGGCGTATCGGTAGTCAAGATCTGCCCGTCAAAGAACATGCTCACCATATCTGCGTACTTGGCGCAGAACTCCACATCGTGGGAAACCATAACAACGGTGATGCCCTGTTCCTTCAGCTTGCAAAGGATTGCCGCAAGCTTTTCCTTAAAAAAGCTGTCGATACCCTTGGTGGGTTCATCCAAAAGCAGCAGCTTCGGTTCCGTTAACAGTACCTTTGCAAGAGCGGAGCGCTGCTGCTCGCCGCCGGACAGGTCATAGGGATGGCTGTCCAGCAAGCCTTCAATTTCACAGATGGCTGCGATCTCGGCAATTTTCTTTTCGTCTTTCGTCATCTCTGCAAGATCTTCCCGGACAGTTTTCTTGACGAACAGACTCTTGGGGTCTTGGGGCAGCATAGCAAGGCAGCCGCCGAACAGCTCTGCAGACTTGTATTTTTCAATAGGCTTTCCGAACACCTTTACCTTGCCACGGTAAGGCTTGCAAATGCCGCAAATTGCCTTTAGGGTGGTAGACTTGCCTGCGCCGTTGCCACCTACAATGGCGTACAGAGAACCATTCGGGACTTCTGCGGACACGCCCCGCAGTACATCCGGGCTGTCCTTTTCATAGCGGAACCACAGTTCCTTTAAGGAAAGGGCGGGATTTGCAACTTCGTCCTCCAACACCTCTGCGGGCAAAGCCTTGACTTTCGAATCGGAATAAGCGTTGCTGAGCCAGTTTCTTCCCTCACGGACAGTCAGCGGGCAATCTCCTGCACCCTCTGCACCGTAGAACACACGGACTGGGGTAGGCATAGCGGCAAACATATCGTTTTTCTGCGCATACAGAAGCTTACCGATATTTCTGGGGGTGTCATCAGCAATGACCCGACCTGCGTCCATCACGATGGCACGGTCGGCATAGGGGAAGATATCCTCCAATCGATGCTCGGTGATGATGACGGTCGTACCCAATTCGATGTTGATCTTCCGGACAGTATTGAGAAAATCCGATGCGGCAATGGGGTCCAACTGGCTGGTAGGCTCGTCCAAAATCAGAACCTCCGGCTGCATGGCCATGATGGATGCCAGATTCAGTAGCTGCTTCTGTCCCCCGGAGAGGGTGGCCACATCCTTGTGAAACCAGTCTGCGATACCAAAATAGCAGGCCATTTCGGATACCCTTGCCCGCATGGTCTTTTGGTCACAGCCGAGGCTTTCCAATCCAAAGGCCAGCTCGTGCCACACCTTATCGGTGACGATCTGATCGTCGGGATTTTGCATCACATAGCCGATTTTAGAGGATTGATCCCGCTGGCTGACTTTTTCAATGGGTGTTCCATTAAACAAAATTTCACCGCTGCGTTTGCCGTGAGGAGCAAGAACGGATTTCAGCTGGCGCAAAAGGGTGGTTTTCCCGGAGCCTGACTTGCCGCACAGAACAACATACTCTCCCTTTTGGATCGTGATATTCACATGATGTAACGATTCCTTCCCCTTGGCTGTAGGGTAAGAAAAACTCAGATCCTGGATCTGGAAATGTGCCATGAAATAGCCTCCTTTATATGTAATGCGACAGGGATCAGAAGATAGGCAGTATAGGGAATCACGCCCCAGGAAACGGGGGCAATGTCAAGTGTCGGCGTAAAGGCAGCGGACATCTGCCCAAGACTGGCAGCAAGGATCGTAAATGCCATGAGCGCAGCCATAATCACCACCAACAACCGATCCAGTACCGTCATACGGTAAATCACAAAGCTGCTTCTTTTGGCGCTGCCATAGCCCCGGGCGCGCATAGAGTCGCCGGTAATAACGCTTCCCTCCAGCGCCCAGGAGGTCAGCGCGCCCAACACGGTCATGCCCTCCTGAAGCTTCTGTGCACCTTTGCCGATGGACTTTCTTGCCCCAATGATCTGCTGTGTCTTTCGGATAAAGTTGGGCACCATGCGCAGCACCATCACCAGCAGCAAGGAGATAGCGGGGATCAGATTCCCAAACAGGCTGGTGAATTTATCACTGGTCAGCACTTTGTTATAGCAACCAAACCATATCAGCATCGCCACGAACATACTGGCGATCGTCCCACCGTAAAGAAGCGCTTCCAGGGTATAGGGACGACCCAGCAGGTAAAACAAAGGGGTCACGCCATAGGTATTCAGCAGCGGGTTGATGGCCGTCAGAAAAATGTAGAGCGGCAGCAGCCCCAATATCATTTTGAGGCCCTTTGCTCCGTTCAGGAGCAGATAGTAGATCGCTCCCGTCACGATACCCGCCAGCAGATATGCCGGGTGTCCGATCACCACGCCCGTACCGATGACGCCCACAAAAAACAGGAAATTCACCGCCGGGTGGCATTTGGAAAAAGCGTCTGTCATATCAGCCTTCCCATTCCGGCGCACCCACATCGGTGCCGTAACCGTGGCAGGTGTACAAAAAGTCGATCACATCCCCGTCTTTTACCGTATAGGCGGAAACGCCGTAGTTGGGGAACCATTCATTGACCTTGTACATCCAGCCGGATTCGCTGCCACAATCAAATTGATAGAGGTTATGGATGCCTTCGATATAGTACGCATCATACAGTGGCTCCCAGCTGTATTCCAGCTGGATGCCGGCAGCCTCGCAAACACGGACCAGAATATCGAAGACCGTTTCTCCCTCTGCGTAAGCCACCTTCACCCGGGGAAGGATCTCGCCGTCAGCGGGAACGAATTCTGCTTTGGCGGGATTCAGTTCGTCCCAATTGTCCAAAATCGTATCGCACCGGATGGTGAGATATACATATCCGGCGACGGTGATCTCCAGTTTTGGCAGCGTTTCTTCTTCGCTGGCCTTACAAACGGCACAGCTACGCTTTTGCAGACCGGTTTGAGAAGTGGTGGGCTGTTTTGTAACCTCCCAGTCGCTCCAGCTGTGTCCTTTGGCCTTGATGACCGTATCGGTATAGCTGTCGCCGCAAGCGGCGCAGGTGTGCAGGGTGTAGCCGTCCGTTGTGCAGGTGGGCTGCGTTACCTTGTCTGTATAGCTGTGCCCTAAAGCAGCCGTTTCCTTGTCCTTATAGCTGACACCGCAGCTGCAATTATGCAGTGTGTAGCCGCCGGTGGTACAGGTGGCAGCCACCGTCTTTTCTGTGTAGCTGTGGGTGTGTCCAGCTGGCAGTTTGGCAATCGTGCGCTCCTCAAAGGCATCACAGTGGATGCAGGTGCGTTTCTCTTTGCCTTCCGCAGCGCTGGTCGGCTCTTTTTCCATGACCCACTCGGACCAGGTGTGTCCCTTGGCAGCAGTTTCCTGATCCACATATCGGTCGCCACAGGTGCAAACATATTCGGTGTAACCGCCTGTACTGCAGGTGGCGGAGATCACAGTAACACGATATTCATGGGTATGGGTCGGCTCGGTAGGCTTTGCGGTTTCCGAAGGAGCAGTGGGCGTTTGAGAGTTTATAATGTCCTCCAGCGCCTCATTGCGCTCGGCAACCAGCGCATCCAGCTGTGCGTCGGTAAAACACATACTTTGCGTCTGATTGGCCCGGCGCAGGTAATCAATAGTAAAGTCGTTCAGCGCCTCAATCTGCAGAGTGGATATGGTTTTTTCTCCACCGATATACTCCAGCTTTTGACCGGCATTGGCATCTTCCACATTGCCTGCGAAAACGTTGATGCTCTGTGTGCCGGTACGGACGCTGATATGCGCCACGGCATCCCGAAGCTGCAGCGTATTGTCAGCAAAGCGAACCGTGACAGAATCGGTGCAGCTTGCAAACATTTCTCCGGCAGACATATCTGCGCAGAAGGTATCTGCATTGGAATCTGCAACGGTCAGCCTGGAGCCTTCCCCGATGGTGAGATTGGTTCCCTTTACAAAGATCGTCGCGGCGGCGCCTTTTTCACAGGACAGCACATCTCCCGGGCGCAGAACGATATCCTTTTCCACGGTGTAGCTGACGCCGTCCCGGTGCATTTGGACAATACCCCGAATATCCGTCAGCATGGCTGTTTCGGGATCGGGCTTATCAAACCAGCCCAGTATATTCCCCGCCATAAGGACACCGGAAACAACGATCAAAGCAATGACCGCCACCATAATGGCATTTGCAATGGTTTTCTTTTTCATAATGATTCCTCCAGACAAAAAGAAAAAGTCCCCTTTTGGGGACTTTCAGACAACACAAATCTGCCTAAAAACACCGTTTTTAGGCAACAAAAATAGCCGCCAGACCACCCCAAGAGTCCTGCGGGATTCATCTCTGGTCTGTATTCCGACTCCGGACGCCATGTTGTACATTTCTTCTCAGCTTGCGCCAATGAAATGTACGGCTTCAATGTCCGTCTACGGCGGCTTGGTACCGTTGGGATTTACCCATTCCAATTAACCAGTGACTACAAAACAATATGTAAGCTTTCGCTTTTTATACATCCTAACACATTCGGAACAGAAACGCAATCCCATTTTTAAAAGCGGTTGACTTTTATGAAATGGGGTGCTATACTCCTACTGAAAAGTGAACAACAGTTTAAGTGCCCTTGGGAGCGGTAACAGCCCCATGGGAGAATAGAGAATCGGGTGCGAATCCCGAACGGTACCGCCACTGTGAGCGTGGAGGATCAACACAAGACGAAAGTCGGTCATTGGGGAAACCTGAGAAGGCTGTGCTGATCTGAAGATGCGCAAGTCAGGAGAACTGCTTAAACGGTGTCTTTCACCGGACCCCACCAGTATTGGGTGCCGGTGCTTTTTGCGCGGAAAATCGGCCGTGGCTATCCCAATATGCTGGGTATGCCACGGTTTTTCTGTTTCCGGTTGCTATGATCCCCCTCATAGATTGCCCTTCCGGAAACAGAAAATGCGCCAAATGCCTGCTGGAAAACAGGTCTGACACCTACAGCTTTTCAAAGTACGAAATTTTGCTTGGAGGTAAAAACATGAAGAAAATCGTAAGTATGATTCTGGTGATCGTCATGATTGCCAGTCTGGCACTGGGCTTGACAGCCTGCGGCGAGGGTAAGGACGGTGTCACGCCCCAGCTTCGCATCAACCCCGACACCAATTTCTGGGAGGTTTCCTATGACGAGGGTGCTACCTGGGTGTCTATGGAAGTCAAGGCCACCGGCGCCGATGGCAAAGACGGTGTCGACGGCACCAATGGCAAGGACGGTGCGGATGGCAAGGATGGCATTGACGGCAAGGATGGCAAAGACGGCATCAATGGCAAGGATGGCGTAAACGGAAAAGATGGCATCAATGGCACAAACGGCAAAGACGGTGCTGACGGTAAGGACGGCAAGGATGGTGCCAATGGCAATAACGGCACCAATGGTACAAACGGCTCCAACGGCGTAACGCCCACCATCGGTGAGGACGGCTACTGGTACATCGGCGAAGAGAACACCGGCATTTATGCCGGCACCACGGAAACAGTGGATGTCACCTTCAAGGGCCTTGGCAGCGACAATACCGTTACTGTCACCAAGGGCTCTTTGGTCAATTACTATGTTCCCACCAATCCGGTAGCGGACTTTGTCAACTGGTACGCGGACGAAGCCTGCACTGTAGGCTTTGATTTCAACACGCCCATCACCGAGAATACCACCATCTATTCCAAGTGGGAATATGAAGAACAGTTCAAGACAGTAGCAGCCTTGACAAAAAATGTCAGCTTCGGCAGAGCCAACTGTATGGGCACCAACGCCTGTTTCGGCTCCGTGTATGTCCGTGTTCTTGCAGATGATTATGGTTATTATGGCGGCGCTGCAAATATCGCGAACTACCTGAAGGGTGTATTTGTGGAGAATGATGGTGTTGTTAGTGTTTCCGCCAGCTCCGGTCTGCGCAGAATCTCCTATACGGAAGCGCTGACGATCATTAACTTCGCATCCGCATTCTCTTCTTATGAGCAGTACATTTTGAGAAATAACAAGGAAATGCCTGCTGATCTGGTTGCGCAGAAAGAACTGGCTATCCGGTATTTTGAAACCGTCGACTATACTGCGGAGGGCTACAACGCTGTACAGGTCGGTGCCGGTATGCAAACACCTTCCATGGCGCACGCTGTGGTCGCATTGGGCAGCTTGATGGAGCAGCAGGGAACCCAGCGATTCGCCACACTGATCAAGGCAGCATACGACAACTATGTTTCCAACTATTGGGATCAGTCCGGCTATAATCAGTCCTTCTATCAGCTTTGCGCTCACTTTGATTGGTACGATAT
>JAGBEM010000259.1 GCA_017936985.1 Oscillospiraceae bacterium | reverse complement strand
TTCATTTTCGTCATCTGCTCTACGATGTATGCCCTGTTCTGTTTCAGAAGTTGTAGGCAGGCATTGCCATTACCCTGCTTGGCAAGCATGCTGATACTGAAGCTTCCGCTCTTGGTGCCTGACTACAAGGAAAAGCTCACAGTCCTTCAGTATGCACTGGAACGGTACACCAATATCGACCAAGGGCAGGATGTTCCCGAATCGGTCATCGAAGCCTTTGTGGTGAAGATCGTGGTCTCCAAGGACGGATTTGACTGGTATCTGCAGTTCGACGGTGATCCGGACAAGCCTCTGCACTGCCAGCTCCAGGGAAAACGGAAGACAAACACGAAAATCATGGTTTCGGGGGATATTTCCCCCGCCATGGATAGCCCTGTAAAGGAGGCGCGAATATGAAACGTGTGAAAAGAACGCTTTGCGTTGTGATAGCAGGATTGTTGGTTATGAGCCTTGTAGCCTGTGCGTCCTACGAAGACACTTCAATACAGCAGCTGCCGGATGAATTTTTACATCCGGCTTCTGTTGCTTACGGACCTACCGGTGATAGACAGGCTTCCGATTATCAATTTGGCTTTTTATGGGGTGGAAAGTCAGATTACTATGAAGCTATGCCAATGATGTTTGCTCGGGCTTGTGGGGAGCTGAATATCCCGATGCCTATTGATGCCACGCCAAAAAACTGGGATCAACAGGAGCAGAACGCGAAAATCGATAAACTGCTGGAGGAAAATGTTAAAGGCATTTGTATGATGCCTTCAGAGGAAGTGCTTGGTAATTATAAAATCAGCAAACTGGTGGCAGATGGAATCCCCGTAGTGTGCATTGGTGGTGCGCCGGCGCAACCCTCCCAGTGTACAGTGACCCTTGCAACGGATGTTTATCAGTGTGCCTATGACGCAACGCTGACTGTGCTTGATGCACTGAATTACGAAGGAAATATCGTCGCTATCACCGGTGCGGCCAGCGACACAAACTCTGCAAAGCGTTTGCTGGGTGTTGCAGATGCCTGTGCTCAGTATAGTAAAGTCACACTATTGGATAGGATTGTTGGCGCTACGGGAGAATCTTCTGCCCTTGACTTAGTCAAGCAGCTTTTATAGGAACGGGGCGATGAGATTGATGGCGTTGTAGCAATGGATTATTATGCAGCTTACGCTATGGCATATTATATGCTGTCCCATGATGATTGCGATCATATCGTATGTCGGTGCAAGCAGACGAGCACACACACAAATAACGAATCCCCGGTCCGAAAACCGGGGATTTCTTACGCAGAGGTCTCGTTGCACAGAGGCAATATGATGGATTTAAGATATTGGCAAAAACCACAAAAGGTGAGTTTTTGAGGTGCCCTATTATATTTGCAGGATCAGCTGCCCCTGATCTTCGTCTACGGTAACCGTACTGCCGGGGCGGAGATCGCCTTGCAGCAGCTTGCGGCTTAGCATCGTTTCTACCGTGTGCTGCACATACCGGCGCAGAGGACGGGCACCGAACTCCGGATCGTAAGCCTCTTCCACAATAAATGCTTTGGCTTTCTGCGTCAATTCCACACGGATTTGCTGGGGTGCAAGGCGCTCATTCAGCTTACCGATCAGAAGGTCAATGATCCTGGTCACATCCTCCTTCGTCAGGGGCTTGTAGAACACGATTTCATCCAGACGATTCAGAAATTCCGGACGGAAGGATCGACGCAGCAGGCCGTGAACCTGGGCCTTGGCTGCTTCCTCAATGACACCATCGGCATTGATGCCGCCCAGCAGGTATTCCGATCCAAGGTTGGAGGTCAGGATGATAATGGTATTCTTAAAATCCACCGTTCTGCCCTGAGAATCGGTGATCCGGCCATCATCCAGCACCTGCAGCAGCACATTGAACACATCCGGGTGGGCTTTCTCCACCTCATCGAACAACACAACCGAGTAGGGCTTGCGGCGCACCGCCTCCGTCAGCTGACCGCCTTCGTCATAGCCCACATAGCCGGGAGGCGCGCCGATCAGCCGGGACACGGAGTATTTTTCCATATACTCGGACATATCGATACGCACCATGTTCTGCTCATCGTCAAACAACGTTTGGGCAAGCGCCCTTGCCAGCTCTGTTTTGCCTACACCGGTAGGTCCAAGGAACAGGAAGGAGCCGATGGGCCGGTTTGGATCCTGAATACCTGCACGGCTTCTCTGAATGGCCTCAGCAACGGCCTGTACTGCTTCATCCTGTCCGATCACCCGTTTATGCAGCGTTTCACCAAGGGTCAGCAGCTTGTCCCGTTCACTCTGCACCAAGCGGGCCACCGGGATACCTGTCCACCGTTCCACAATCCGGGCAATCTCTTCCTCTGTTACCCGGTCACGGAGCATGGTGGCATCCCTGCGCTGCTGGGCATTGGCTTCCTCCGCCTGCAATGCCTTTTCAACCTTGGGGAGTTCGCCATACTTCAGTCTGGCTGCTTTTTCCAGATCATAGGTGCGTTCTGCACTTTCAATCTGCTGCCGCAGATCTTCCAGCTGCTCCCGCAGCTGCTGAACGCGGTTGATGGCATTCTTTTCATTTTCCCACTGGGCTTTCAGAGCGTTATAGGTATCCCGCTCCTCCGCCAGTTCCTTTTGCAGCTGGATAAGCCGTGCCTTGGAAAGCTCGTCTTCCTCCTTTTTCAGCGCGGCCTCCTCAATTTCCATCTGGATGATCTTCCGGGATACCGCATCCAGTTCCGTAGGCGAAGAATCCATTTCGGTACGGATCTGTGCACAGGCTTCGTCAACCAAATCGATAGCCTTATCCGGCAGGAACCGGTCTGTGATATAGCGGTGAGAAAGGGTCGCCGCAGCGATGATGGCCGCGTCCGCAATCTTTACGCCATGGAACACTTCATAGCGCTCTTTCAGGCCACGCAAAATGGAGATGGTTTCCTCCACAGTCGGCTCATCTACCTGCACCGGCTGGAACCGCCGTTCCAAAGCAGGGTCCTTTTCAATATACTGACGGTATTCGTCCAAGGTTGTGGCACCGATGCAGTGCAGCTCGCCACGGGCCAGCATAGGCTTCAGAAGGTTTCCTGCATCCATGCTGCCCTCGGTCTTACCGGCTCCCACAATGGTATGCAGCTCATCAATAAACAGAATAATCTTTCCTTCGGACTGTTTCACTTCGGAAAGAACCGCCTTCAGACGCTCCTCGAATTCGCCCCGGTACTTGGCACCGGCAATCAACGCACCCATATCCAGGGAGAAGATCGTCTTGTCCTGCAGACTCTTGGGCACATCTTTTTTCACAATTCTTTGGGCAAGGCCCTCCGCAATGGCTGTCTTGCCAACACCTGGCTCACCGATCAGAACAGGGTTATTCTTTGTCTTACGGGACAAAATACGAATCACATTCCGGATTTCCTCATCCCGGCCGATCACAGGATCCTGCTTCTGTTCCCGCGCCCGTTTCACCAAATCGGTTCCGTACTTTTCCAGGGCAT
>JAGBEM010000258.1 GCA_017936985.1 Oscillospiraceae bacterium | reverse complement strand
TGCTGTGCCCAGTGTCCATCACCACAGACTTCTCTCTGCTAGGATTGTTTGATACACCGGCCGTAGAGAACACGCAGCATACGACGGCCGTGGAATACATCCCTTATGATGTTGTTCATACGCCGGAGCTGGAAGTCCAGCTTCCGGTTCCACCCATCGTCAATGAGGCAGTAAATCATGCACTTCCGCAGGAGCACGCCGCATTAGGCGCAGACCCCTTGGAGGGAGAATTCGCCATCGGTTCTTTCATCTGGTTGCTCGGCATTGGAGCCATGGCCGTCTATAGCATGTTTTCCTATATTCTGCTGCGCCGAAAGCTGGTAGGGGCAGTTCTGCTGCGGGATAACATCTATCTGGCAGACGGAATCGACTCTCCCTTCGTGATGGGATTGTTCCGGCCGAAGATCTATTTGCCCTCTGCATTGTCTGAGCAGGAGCAAGGTTATATCATCCTCCATGAGCAGCACCACATCCGCAGAGGGGATCATTTGGTCAAGGCATTGGCCTTCATCGCCCTGTGCATCCACTGGTTCAATCCGCTGGTGTGGGTAGCCTTCATTCTGTCCTCCAAGGATATGGAGATGAGCTGCGACGAAGCCGTGGTAAAGAAGCTGGGTGAGGATATTCGCGCCGATTATTCTGCGTCTTTGTTAAGCCTTGCTACCGGCAGACGCATTATCGCCGGTACACCGTTAGCCTTTGGAGAGGGCGATACCAAGAGTCGCATCAAAAATATGCTAAGCTGGAAGAAACCGAAAGTCTGGTTGGTGGCGGCGGCAACTTTGGCGGTGGTCGCTGTGGTGGTCTTTTGCGGCACCAATGCGGATAAGAGAAGCACAGTAGAAGTACGCCAGACAGAGAACAGCATTTCCGTCGAATTGACTATGTACAGGCCTGTGCGCTCCTTTGCCATCTACGAAGAAGTCTATCAAGACGGACGATTGATCTCCGGCAGACCCATCCTGCTGGACGGTTTCTCCGAGGATGACTGGAGCCGAATGCCCCGAAAGTGCGAACTTGCGCTGTACTCGACAGTGGGGTTCGACGGGGCAATGACAGCATCCTGTGTAATGGATGATGCTGAGATTGTGTGGGATACCGAGCTTCCCGGACATGCTTACACAGGAATTGGCAGTATTGTCGGCGCGGGGAATAAAGAGGCGACGCTCATGGAGGAGTCCCACAAGATCAGCGCGGGGGACAGTGTGATCCTCTATAGCATCGTAATGTCCGAATCCCCTGATGGAGAGGTTTGCGTCTATCACAACGGCGGGAGTCTGGCAAAGGCCAACGACACCGTCGTGCAGTACCGTTTGGTGACTTCTACAGAAACAGCCGAGGCATTTGAAGATATGCCGCTGGATCTGGCGCAGACTCTATACGACCTGCGGGTGGAAACGCTGAATGATCCAGATGACATGGGCGCACAAACAGCGCTTCGTATATTACTGGATACCATGGGCGCATCTGAGTTTGGCGACTATGAATTGCAATATTATGATATGTCGTCAAAGAAACGGATTTTGACCTTAAAACTCGCTGGTGAATTCTGGCCTGGTGGCTCTGGACAACGGCCTCCCTATGAGAAGACCGGCCTGTGCATCTGGTATTCGGATGTATTAGGGGAGAAAGAGGCAAGTGCCTTTGCGGAAGCAAATAAAGGTGTAGTCGAGTTGCTGTTGGCACTGGTTCCGGATTTGGATGAGGTTATGATCGGGTATCCGATAGAAGGTGGATCCGCTGGTTATATCGGTGCAAGCGATAAAGACGCATCGTATGTAAAGGATCGTCTTGGCTATAAAGATCTGGAGGAGTTGGGACAGTCTGCTGCGGGCATCCGCACATTGATGCAATTCTTTGACTGGCCAGCCGCGTCGTTGGGAACAGGCGAGGCATTGGGCGGTTACGGTACAGTTACTGATATTTCCTACTATCTGGAATTGGCTGCAGGTAAGGACTTCCGGGAGATGGATTACGACCAAATCGAGGAATTCCGAAAGGAATATAGAAAACAATACGAAATGCTCTGGGAGGGATATTCCATCATAGCCCGCAAAGCCACGGATGGAACAGTCGCCTATGTTGTAGGTAGCTATAATGGTGATCCTAAAGACAGTCCTCTGCACGGAATGTACAGCGTAGAGGTTTCTCTGGCAGGAGAGGAGGGGACATTCCAGTTCCTTTACCGAGAAGAGGCATCTGAAACCGTGGATGCGGTGTTGTCGGCAAATGGAAAGGAGTTCCCGCCGGATACCGGGTACCGTATTGAGGACAGCCGAATCTACTGGTCTTCTGATGGCAGCGCCTTTTTGATCCAACCCAAAGAGAATACGCTGTGGCTGGATGTTCCATGGAACCGTTATCTGCATACCCCTAACGGTCGAGAGTACATTACTGATGCCGTTTCCCGTGGGATCGATGTGTGCGGCCGGACGGATACCTTCCTCTATGTCTATCTGATCTCGGAGCGGTTCGGTGAGATTGCGGAGCGGATTGCACTGACCGAAGCAGAGGCACAGGCCATTCTGGCAGAAGAGCGAGTAAAGATTACCGATGGTTTCGGCTTCTCCGCTTCTTTGCACATTGACGGTCAGACTACCTACTATAATGAGCGGGAGGGCATCCCCCAGACCGTTCTGGATTTAGCTGTGGAGAAGTGCGACTACCGTTTTGGCGATCCCAGCTACATTACGGATACTATTCGGGAAGCCAAGCTGGAGTGTGACTGGTTGGACACCGCTCTCTATGCCGATGAGGCAGACTTGCCCCGTCTGCGGGAAATCCTGAAAAACGCAGAACATGGTTATGTAGGTTCCTGCGGCTACGGAGCAAAGCTGACGCTGACTTTCACCGGCGGCGAAAAGCTGATTGTATTCAAGGGTTGCGACGGCTGTGACACCATTGTATTCGGCTCCTACGGCGGCTACTTCCTCGGTGAAAGGGAAAACATCGAGTTCTGGAAAATGTTCGGACTTGACCCCGATACGAAAACACGCATTGAAGCGAATTCTGTAGACGCAAAGGATGAAGTCCTGCGGCTTTTCAACGAGCACCCTTGGCGTGGAGCGACCTTTTTCAGCCGGGATCTTGCCCCCAGCAATGTGGTCTTTGGTTCTCCAGACACTGTGACAAAAATCGGGCGTGTATTTTCCTCTGCCCAGTGGGAATATGTGGACGCCCCGGCATCAGAACCCGCATGGGAAAATCTGATTGAGATGTACCCCTTTGTGTTTTACGACCAGAATGGGCTGGTGCGCTATGGCGGTCCGATGAAAGACAGTACCCCTTGGGATGAGCCGCCTATGGAAGAGGCGGTCTGGTATCGGGCACCCGGCGTGTTTGAAGCTATGGAGGATGCAACGGACACTCATTTTGTCGAGAATTATGATAGCCCAGCAGAACCTACTGCGCCGCCTGCTGATGAGGTGGTACTCCGTGCACTGGACGACAAGCATACCGAAGCCATGCTGCAGACCTACGGCGCAGGAAACCTTGCCGTGGCGGACTTTGTCACCTGTGCCTTTGCCCATCTGGCGCAGGAATGGGAGAATGCCACCACTTACACATTTTATACCGATGTGTTCCACGCCGCATACAGCTTCAAAGACGGAAAGTATGACCGTGTGGACGAAGCAAGCGTGCCCACAAAGCTGACATTTACCTTTGATGGCACATGGAAGTTGTCCGAGCTGTGGACGCCAGGAAGCACCAGTAGCGTGGGTACTGTGTTCCCCGCCGAGGCGCTGGAAATTCTGGCGCGGACGGGACCGGAGTATTATGATCCACGTACTGCGGAATGTGATGACAACGCCATCCGCCACTATGTGGAGCAGACGGGGGCCGTTCCCTCCAAGACCTTCACACCAGCGGATGTAAATTTCACCGCACAGGCGTTGGGCGTCACGCAGGACGAGATGACCTATGAGGAGCGCCTTGCGTGGGTGCAGGCGGAGCCGGTGTACGGCTCGTTGGCAAAGATTTCGCTGGGACAGTTTGCTGAAGGCGAGGGCTACCTTGCCTACACCGGTCAATGGGTGGGAACGCCCCACATGGACCAGTACGCCTTGGATATCCGCTTTGCGGACGGCGCCACAGCGAGCCTGCCCCTGCCGCGGAATGGCTACTGGGGCTCCGCTCTGCCGGACACCATGAAGTTCGAGGGTGGCAAATTCGTCTATGAAAAGGCCTTCCCCACAGAAGAGGTAACAAACGAGGGCGAGACTCTGATTCACCTAAAAGGAACTTATCACTACGAAGTGGATCTTGTTGCAAAGACTGTGTCGCTGACTGTGCTTCAGTAAGTACAGGTGCGAATCTTTCGGGATCAATGATTTTATGAAGAACCTGTCGCAGAGATGCGGCAGGTTTTTTTATGAAAACCCTCTTGACAAAGCGTGACTACAAGTTGTAGACTATGGGTGTCTACAAGGTGTCGTCATATTTCGGAGGTGTCACATGGTTGAAATGAGATTCGGTGCAGTTGAGTCAAGATTTGCCGATGTTGTTTGGGCGCATGTCCCGATGACTACCGGCGAGCTGGTGAAGCTCTGTGAGAAAGAATTTAACTGGAAGCGAACAACGACCTACACATCCTTAAAGCGTCTTTGCGAGAGAGGGGTGTTTCAGAGCCGGGACGGTATTGTTACAGCCCTGATCTCCCGTGAGGAGTTCTACGCGATGCAAAGCGAGAAGGTTGTTGAAGAGTCTTTTGACGGTTCTCTGCCTGCATTTATTGCGGCGTTTACAAAGCGGAAGTCTCTTTCCGCAGAGGAGGTCGCGGAGATCCGCAAGCTGATCGATGCTGCTGGCAAGGAGGGGTAATTGTGTTCATCCCAATCGTTAATACCAGTATTTCCGCCAGCTGGCTCATCCTTGCCATCATTGTGATTCGGCTCGTATTTAAGAAGATGCCCAAGGCATGGACCTGTGTTCTTTGGGGACTGGTGGCAATCAGGCTGATTTGCCCGTTTTCCATCGAGAGTCCGCTGAGCCTGATTCCGAGTGCTGAAGTGATTCCGGAAGAAGTGCTCTATATGGAGGGCGGGCAGCGGCATGATCCAGTGGAATTCAACGGAATTGAAGTCCCCACAGTGCAAGAGACTGTCGGCGAAGCGGTTGGCGAAACGGTATCGCAGGTACAGATCTTTGATGTGAAAGGCTCGCTCGTGTGGCTTGCTGGAATGGCAGTGATGCTGTTATATGCACTGATCAGCTATCTGCGACTGCGATACCGGGTCATGGTATCCATCAATGAACGAGACAACATCTGGCTCTGTGACCAGATCGACTCACCGTTTATTCTCGGAATGTTCCGCCCGCGCATTTATATGCCGTCCGGAATGGCAGAGGAGCAGGCGGCCTATGTGATCGCCCATGAGCAGGCGCATCTGCAGAGGCATGACCACTGGTGGAAACCATTTGGATTCCTTTTGCTCGCGGTATATTGGTTCAATCCTTTGATCTGGGTAGCATACATCCTGCTCTCCCGTGACATCGAGCTGGCCTGCGATGAAAAGGTGATTCAATCCATGGAAACCCCGGACAAACAGGCCTATTCGGAGGCGTTGCTCGTCTGCAGCGTAAACCGCAGGATGATTGCAGCCTGTCCACTGGCCTTTGGAGAAGTCGGCGTGAAGGCACGCGTGAAGTCTGTTCTGAACTATAAAAAGCCTGCGTTTTGGGTGATTGTAGGATCGGTTGTCATTTGTGCCGTTGTAGCCGTATGTTTCCTGACGGATCCAGAGGAAAGCGATACGGAAGAAATGTTGGAAGCGACATGTGAGCATGTTCCCGGTGATTTTGTTTCCTATGAATGGAGAGACGCACCGAATCCGGATCCAGCGAAATACACGGTAAGCGAGCAGAGATGGGACAGGTATGTTTGCACGCAATGTGGCGAGGAATTTGAAATTAAATCATGGGATCGCTTAATAGAGGGTGATAAAAAAGAATACTCAGTAAGAGAATTCCTGTCTGAAGAGGATTTCGAGGATCCCGTTGCAACAGCAGAAAAGCTTTTGTCGCGTGCATTTTCTTTTGAGCCGGATGCCTATACACCGAAAGTCAGCCAGAATGGCGATTTTTATAACATCACCTTTGATGGAGAGCACCACTATGTTGTTGAATTGACACCGAGGCTACAGTATCCGCAAACGCTCTATGAATTCCGCAGGGTGCCTCCCGGTGGATATGGCGAGGTGGAGATCCTTGCTGAAGGTGAATTGGTAGATATTGCTGAGGATTTCCTGTGGAACGCCTATGCTCTGAAGGGAGAGGATGCACAGATTGATGTTGTCCAGGGCGAAGACAAGATCTGTGTTCAGTTTGTTTTCTCTGATACTGCAATATTCCAAGTTCGGATTCATACCGGAGATTTGAAGCCTTCTGGCGTTCTCTTTTTCAATAATCTGGAAACGGCACAGCAGGCAATGGAGCAGGACTCTATATTCCAGACAGAGGAAGAATCCCAGAATGAGGTTCAGGGAGAAGAACCAGAACCAGAGCGGGTTGAGCCGGTTACCCACACACAGGATATCCTCGACCTTGCCGTGTGGACGGTATCAAATGCCTTAAACAGGCAGTATCACGAATTAACACCTAATACACAGGCGATGGAGATCCTTCAGGTCGAGATTGATCCGGCTGAATCTGCTCGTGCAGCGTTTAGTTATTTTGAACGACAGGATGAGCGTGCTGTTACAGATGCGGCATTGGCATCGCAAATGATTGCAGTGAAGGCAGTCTATCATGTGGATTGGCTATTGGAGACAGAGAGCAACAGGGCGGATGCTGGCGCACAGGCATCTTACTACTATGTTATGCCCAGCGCCTCAGTCCCTGGCCGATGGTATATTCACGATATTGCTCCAACTACCGTTCCGGAAGGTTTGGAGCTGCCGCAGATGATATCGTCCGAAACCTCTACACCGATTTCTTTGCGGGCCTATGGGACTTCGGACGCTGAAGCGGCAGCACAGTTGAATGCGGAGACGGCCGTAGGTATAACCAGTAGTGTTCCAACACTTGCTTCCATCTATAAGCGTGACGGTGATGATCCCGAGCATTATTTAGTTACTAAAGATGGACGGGCTGGAGAATTGCCGTTGCCATACAAGGATCCTGCTGTGGGCCATGCGAAAGTAAAAAACAGCCACTTGGATCTCAATTACAGTATCTATTCCTATGAGGTTGAGGTTGTTGAACCTGTGATAGACCCCACCACAGGCAAGATTCTGGCGGAAGCAGGAACATACCGATACTTTGTGGATATGGTGGAATTCAGATACCTAACGGTCTTTGTCCCGAACAAATCTGTTTAGTCAAGGAGGTGGGCCTGATGATCGGTGAAGAAATGAACTGCGATTATGGTTCACATATCGTCTGGCTGAATGATCAGATTCGCATAGCTTCTTTTCATCCTGTAGATGGCTTTGTAGAAAAATGCTTTGCAAATCACAATTTCTTCCTACAATTCCTGCATTCGTTGCAGGAACGAGGATATCGGTTTCAGTAAACTAAACGGAAAGAAATATAGAAAGGATGGATTATATGAAGAAACGAGCATCGTTTTTGGCTGGTGTCGTGTCGACACTGCTGGTTCTCGCGTTGGGAACAACTGCGTTGGCAGCTTCCGGTAAGGTTACTTTTAGCTTTTCAAACATTGCCCTAAATGGTGAAACGAAGATTGCGGCTGGCAGCAACATCATCGTTGCGAATGGACAGCAGGTTCCCGGATCTATCCTCTATGTTGATGAGGCAGGGGGCAAGACGAATTATCTGCCGATTCGTGCAATCAGCGAACTGCTGGGAGTCGACATTGATTACGATTCCACAACCAAAACCGTTCATCTGAACACGAAACACTGGCATCGTGAAGTTGAAGGCAAGACAGTTTCCTATATCTGCGGAGAAGAAAACAATATATACGATGCGCCTCCGACTTGGCGGCCTGTGTTTGCAGAAGCTGGATGGAGTCTTGTAGAACTTCATCACGACACCCGAAACTATACGGCCAGCTGGACTTACGAGAACGGTGAGCAGGAGATTACCTTCAAGTGTGCTGCTCCCTCCACGGCGAGTTTTGGCAGACAGATGAGCAACATTGATGTGGTAGCGAATAGCCAGAAGGTTGAGATACTGGGTGAAAGTGCCGATTACTATGATGATGGCAAAACAAAACTGCTCGCATGGGAAAATAAAGACGGCATCCTGTTCTTTGTTTCTGGAAGAAATGTTGAAAAAGAAACTTTAATTGGCGCAGCGAAGAGTATCAAAAACTGTACTGCGACAGTTCCCATGAAATCTTTGGGATGGATGCCGAGCGGGTACTCTTTGATGGATCACTATGAAATTGCTGATACTGTCATGGAATATTGGGAACGAGATAATGTGGCGATGTCTTGGACTTACTCTGCTGAACCGCTGGGTGTACCCGTTGGTGATGGTGTTGAAGTAGAAGTCAGCGGAAATGAGGCAACATATTGGGATGCAGAACTTCCGTTTGAAGACCGTGGCGGAACCACAACCGTAAACGGTGAAGAAGTTGAAGGAGGCATGGCATCGGTTGGCGGTGTGACAGTAACGAGTGTGACGGTTCCGGGCAGCAAGCGAATGAATACATTGGTGTGGACGGATTCTAACACCGGAATTTATTTCAAACTGCAAAGCATTCTGGATATGGACACCATGATTCGGATTGCCGAGAATGTAGAATAAATGCTTTGCGGGAATTGCTGAAGCAACATAACTAAGCAGGAACCGGACAGTGTCCGGTTCCTGCTAGTTCGATACATTGAGTTGTTTCTGGTTTGTAATCGACTTAATTGATGCGGATCATTATAATTGTTGTCAATTAAGCGCAGGGTGTCAGACGAAATCTGATCAATCCCCAAAAGGAAGGAGATGCCCGTAATGAGAGGAATGCTAACAGGAATCTTCATTATGCTTTTAAGCATTTGGTCGTTTATCTTTGGGTATGCTGATAACGCAACCGTATTTCTTTTTGCCAGTTTAGCTTTATTGGTGATTGCAATTTTTGCCTTTATTATAGGCTTCATGAATGACAAGGGGCAAAAGAAATAAAGGTGTCTTTGAGCTTGACGAGCAAATTGCGCACAGACCTCAAAAATCTACAAGGGAGGATACAATGAAAACTATTCGCTTCTTACATTGGTTTTGCTTAATTGGAAGCATTTCTATTTTTGCATTTTTACTCCTTATGGATTTCGGTTTGTTGCCAACCAGAGGAACTGAATTTTCAAGAGGAATCACCCATATTACTGCTTTACTTATAATGGGAACATCTATTTTTCATTTATTTCGCGATTGACTCACTAAAAGCGCACAGATTCCAATGGAGGGCAGGCATGAAAAAGAATGGTGTCCCAGTTGTAATTGCGGTAGTGGTTATCCTTGTTGCCCTTTTGTTGAACAACCCCTCAGAGATGATGGGGCAATACATGAATGTGGAAGAATACCTATTGTTACAGGCGGACAATAAGAAAACGGAGAGTCTTGCAGTATGGGAGATTCCCTATGTCGTTATGGCCGATGAGCCAGTCGAAGTCGCTGTGATCGACAGAAAACTTGATTTTCTGGAGCACTACGAAAATCTGGATGAAAGCACTGCGGATGGAACGTTGGAAACTTGGGGTTACAATTGGCTGATTAAGACTGATGCCAGCGAGGTGCCCCAATCATCCATTGTATTAAGTGCCAGAGGCATGGACGAAGACGGATATTTCTCTCAAAGCTCCGGCATGGTGGTTTTCGCCCGACAGTATCCAGACGGGAGCTACGATGTTCTTGGCGA
>JAGBEM010000257.1 GCA_017936985.1 Oscillospiraceae bacterium | reverse complement strand
GGGGAGATCCGGGACGGCGGTGGTGGGCGTTGTCGCAGCTGGGGATGGTGCCCGCCTGAATATAGAATAATCCAGACAAAAGGCAGTATTCAAGGGGATTTTGTCGAGATAACAGTCAAAAGATTTGTGTAGATTTTTTAGCTTTTGTGTGCTATACTTACGGATAGAAAATTCCTGTTTACAGGAGGAAGGAAGTTATTATGACTGTTATTGACATTTACTCCGGTTTTCTTGGTGCCGGTAAAACAACGCTGATCAAGAAAATGATTCAGGAGGGTTATTGCGGTGAAAAACTGGTACTGATCGAAAATGAGTTTGGCGAGATCGGTATCGATGGCGGCTTCCTGCAGGATGCCGGCATCAATATTACGGAGATGAACTCCGGCTGCATTTGCTGCAGTCTGGTGGGTGATTTCGGTAAGGCACTGACCCAAGTGATCGCAGAGTATGCACCTGACCGGATCGTCATCGAGCCTTCCGGTGTGGGTAAGCTGTCCGATGTGATCGCTGCGGTGGAGAAGGTAACCAATGATCAGGTCAAGCTGGGCAACACTGTTGCGGTTGTAGATGCCGGCAAGGTGAAGGTTTGTATGAAGAACTTTGGCGAGTTCTATAATAACCAGGTGGAAACCGCATCTACTATCATTCTGTCCCGTACGGACTCCATTCCCCAGGCAAAATTGGATGCGTCTGTTGCACTGCTGCGGGAGCATAATGAAGAAGCAACGCTGGTCACCACTCCCTGGCATGAACTTACAGGCAAGCAGCTGCTGGATGCTATGCAGTCCAACCATTCTCTGGAAGACGAGCTGAAGCAGATGGAGCATGAGCACCACCATCATGAGCATGATGAGCATTGCTGCTGTGGTCATGACCATGAGCATGAACACCACCATCATGAGCATGATGAGCATTGCTGTTGCGGTCACGACCATGAGCATGAACACCACCATCATGAGCATGATGAGCACTGCACCTGCGGCTGCCACGATCACGACCATCACCATCATCATGCTGATGAAGTGTTTACCTCCTGGGGGGTTGAGACCACCAAGAAGTTTACTGCTGAGCAGATCAAAAATGCCCTGCATCAGCTGGATTCCGGTGATTATGGTATGATCCTCCGGGCCAAGGGTATTGTCGCCTGCGCTGACGGTGGCTGGATCCACTTTGACTATGTGCCTGAGGAACATGATGTCCGCAGCGGCAGCGCTGCTGTCATTGGCAAGCTGTGTGTCATTGGTTCCAAGCTGGACGAAAAGGCTGTTGCCGGACTGTTTGGAGTGTAAGCTATGCAGCAGATACCGGTATATGTATTCACCGGATTTTTGGATTCCGGTAAGACGAAGTTTATCCAGGAGACGCTGGAAGATCCCCGGTTCAATGCCGGCGAGCGTACACTGCTGCTGGTGTTTGAAGAGGGCGAGGAGGAGTTTGACTTTTCTGCGTATCCCAGTCAGAATGTGTATCTGGAAGTGTTGAACCAGGAAACTGTTACTGCCAAGGAACTGCAGGCGCTTGCGAAGAAATACAAGGCGCAGCGGGTCGTTGCGGAACTGAATGGTATGCAACTGGTCGGAGATCTTTACACCCGTTTTCCTGATGGCTGGGTGGTTGCGCAGGAGGTCATGTTTGCCGACTCCACCACCTTTATGGCGTACAATGGCAATATGCGCAATCTGATGATGGACAAGCTGTTGGGTGCACAGATGGTGGTTTTTAACCGGCTTGCCCCCGGTGCAGACACTATGCCTTTCCACAAGGTGGCAAGAGCTGCCAACCGGCGCATTGATATCCTGTATGATTACACAGACGGAAGCACCGCCTTTGATGATGTTGTAGATCCGCTGCCTTTTGACATTAACGCACCTGTGATTGAGATCAAGGACGAGGATTACGGTCTGTGGTATCGGGATGTGACAGAAGAGCCCCAGAAGTATGCCGGTAAGACGGTTCGCTTCAAAGGTCAGGTTGCTATGCTGCGCCGTGAAAAGAACGGTATGTTTGCTCCTGGACGGTTCGTCATGACCTGCTGTGTGGATGATATTCAGTTCTGCGGTGTTCCGTGCTTCTATGCAGAGTCCAAGAGTCTGGAACCCAGAAGCTGGGTCATGGTGGAAGCGACCATTGATGCTAAGAAGCATCCGCTGTACCACGGGGAACTGGGTCCTGTGCTGACAGCGGTCAGTGTGGAAAGCTGCGGCCCTGCTCCGCAGGAATATGTGACATTTTAAGGAAAAATCCCCTCTGCGGAGGGGATTTTTAATATCTAGAACAAAAGTGCGAAAAATAGAAAAATAATTGGTGCATTTTCCATTGCGGTGTGTTATACTGTAAAAAACGAAGGGAAATGGGGGAGAACCTATGTATCAGCCGTTGGCAGATCTTCTGCGTCCGCAGACTCTGGATGAGGTCTACGGCCAGGAGCATATTCTGGGAGAGGGTGCGATCCTGCGCCGCCTTATCGACTCCGGTAATATCCCCAATATGATCTTTTACGGGCCTAGCGGAACCGGTAAGACCACTGTAGCAAACATCATTGCCAAACAGACAAACCGGACTCTTTACAAGCTGAATGCTACCACTGCATCCACTGCGGACATTAAAGAGATCGTTGCTCAGCTGGATACATTCCTGGCACCTAACGGAGTGCTTCTGTACTTAGACGAGATCCAGTCCTTTAACAAAAAGCAGCAGCAGTCCCTACTGGAACACATTGAAAACGGCAAGATCACCCTGATAGCATCGACTACGGAAAATCCGTATTTCTATGTATTTAACGCGATCTTGAGCCGGTCTACGATTTTTGAGTTCAAGCAGATCTCAGCTGCTGCCGCGCTGCAGGCGGTGAAGCGTTCGGTTTCCTATCTTGAGGAGCGGAATGCGTTGACCGCAATGCCGGAGGATGGGGCTTTGGAGTACATTGCCGGTTCCTGCGGCGGAGATCTTCGTAAGGCCATGAATGCGGTAGAGGTGCTGTTCTCTGCCGGACAACCGAAAAATGGTATTTTGGAGCTGACGCTGCAGGATGCCAAGGCCGTCTCTCAAAAGAGTGCCCTGCGGGCGGATCGGGATGGGGACAACCATTACGATCTGCTGTCGGCGCTGCAGAAAAGCATCCGCGGCTCGGATCCGGACGCGGCATGCCATTATCTTGCACGGCTTCTGGAAGAGGGGCAGATGCAGTCTGCCTGCCGTCGTCTGATGGTGATCGCGGCGGAGGATGTAGGGTTGGCGTTTCCGCAGATCATTCCCATCGTAAATGCCAGCGTAGACATGGCGCTGAAGCTGGGAATGCCGGAGGCAAGGATTCCCCTTGGCGATGCGGCGGTGCTGATGGCTACCTCCCCCAAATCCAATTCCGGTCACATCGCACTGGATATGGCGCTGGAGGATGTACGAAACGGCAAGGGCAGAGGCTTTCCCAGACATTTGCAGAATGTCCATGCGGACAGCCACACCATGGAACGGGAACAGGGATATCAGTACCCTCACGATTATCCCGGTCATTGGGTACAGCAGCAGTACCTGCCTGATGATATTAAAGATGTACGCTACTATGAATACGGTCCCAATAAGTTGGAGCAGGCAGCCAAGCAATATTGGGATACCATCAAAAATAAGTGAGGCATAGCCATGGATATACGAGTCGGTGATACCCTGGTTATGAAAAAGGCCCATCCCTGCGGCGAAAAGAAGTGGCTTATATTGCGCACCGGTGCGGATTTTCGGATGCGGTGTACCGGCTGTGGCCATGAGATCATGGTACCCCGGTTTAAAGCAGAGAAAAATATTCGCAGCGTGATACGAAATGAAAGCTTATCGACAGAATGGTACGGCAGCTGATATTATCAGCTGCCGTATTTTTTGACTATGCCGCAAGAGAAGCAGAGAAGGGAAATGTTAGGGCGGAATTTGCTTTTCTGATGCATCATTGTTGCGACTAACTTTTTTGCGACGCAGCGGTATACTGGTGTCATCAAGGGGTTGGGAGGTGCACAAAAGTGGTCGTATATGCAGATGTTGTGATGCTGCTGAATTTTTTGGTAGATCTGTTGCTTTTGGTGGGGACAAACTGCCTGGCAGGCTATAGTGCAGGGTGGAAAAGATCGACGCTGGCAGCAGTGATCGGCGGTGTATATGCAGGAATCTGCGTTCTTCCTCAGCTGCGTTTCCTGGGAAATATACTTTGGCGGCTCCTTAGTCTTGGCGCGATGGCTGTTATTAGCTTTGGGTGGAATCGGAGTGCACTGCGAAGAGGGATCCTGTTTACGCTGCTGAGTATGGCGCTGGGCGGTGTAGCACTGGCGATTGGAAGAGGCGGATTTGCTGGACTCATTCTGTCAGCTGGGCTTCTTTGCGGTATGTGTTTTCTTGGATTTCGGGGCAAAGCCGGACAGGCGGAGTTTGTACCTGTGCAGATCGCAAGACATGGTAGGACATACCGGCTGACTGCACTTCGGGATACCGGCAATACCCTTCGGGATCCGGTAACAGGCCAACAGGTGCTTGTAGTGGGCGCAGATGTGGCGTGGGATGTACTGGGGCTGACACCACAGCAGTTACGAGATCCCATTCAAGCTGTACAAAAAGGAGGTATTCCTGGATTGCGGCTGATTCCGTACCGGGCAGTTGGACAGCCGGGAGGGATGCTGCTGGCAGCAGCAATGGACAGCGTTGTGATCGGTGGACAGCAGGTGGGGCGGTTAGTGGCGTTCGCGCCGGAAAAAATTGGGGCAGACGAAGCATATCAGGCTTTGGCAGGAGGGGGATTATGAGGAATAAAGTATTGGCAGTGCTGCAATATTTGGGTTTACTTCCACAGCAGCAGATCTACTACATAGGTGGCAGCGATATTTTACCGCCGCCGCTGAAGGGTCAGCAGGAACTGGACGCTCTTTGTGCACTGGAGCAGGGGGACGAGAATGCCAAGCAGTTGCTGATCGAGCACAATCTGAGACTGGTGGTATATATTGCACGGCGGTTTGAGAATACGGGAGTCAATTTGGAGGATCTGATCTCCATCGGCACCATTGGTCTGATCAAGGCGATCGGAACTTATCGCCGTGACAAAAATATAAAGCTGGCAACCTATGCATCCCGGTGTATTGAAAATGAGATTTTGATGCACATTCGCAAGATCGCCGGACAGAAGGCGGAGGTTTCTCTGGATGAGCCGATCAACATGGATTATGACGGGAATGAATTGCTGCTTTCAGATATTTTAGGAACGGATGAGGATATGATCTTGCGTCCGCTGGAGGATGACGTGGATCTTTGTGTTCTGCGGCAGGCCCTTTCAGAGCTGCCGGAAAGGGAACGGGAGATCGTGCTTATGCGATATGGTCTGTACGGTCATAAAGAATTGACGCAAAAGGAAGTGGCGCAGAAATTGGGGATCTCGCAGTCCTATATTTCAAGGCTGGAAAAGCGGATCATGCTGCGATTACGCAAGGAATTGATCCGGCAGACGAGCTGTGCATAAAAAGTACTTGCAAAAAATGGAATTGTCTGCTACAATCGGTACGAAAATATATCGATAAGAATCTGTATCGATTTCTGGAGGCGAATATGGAACGCAAAGAGATTTCTAAGTCTGTTTTAAAGCGGCTGCCTGGATATCTGGCATATTTAAAGACGATGCCGGATAACGGCTCTCCCTATATTTCCGCAACTGCGCTGGCAAACGCTCTCGGTATGGGCGAGGTGCAGGTGCGCAAGGATCTGGCGATGGTATCTGACGGCGGCAGACCGAAGATCGGTTATCAGCGGCTGGCGCTGATCGATGACATTGAGCAGTTTTTGGGCTATGACAACACTACGGATGCAGTGCTGATCGGCGCCGGTAAGCTGGGACAGGCGCTGTGCGGCTACAGCGGTTTTGAGGCCTACGGTCTGAACATTCTGGCGGCATTTGATGCACAGCCTGCGGCGGAGCATACCGATGAGGGGAAGCCTATTTACCCTATGGAGCAGTTGGAGAGCTTTTGCAAGTCCAATAAGGTATTGATGGGAATCATTACTGTGCCTGCAAAGCACGCACAGGATGTCTGCAATCGGCTGATCGATTGCGGCATCAAGGCGGTTTGGAATTTTGCGCCTACCCATCTGGAGGTGCCGGAGCATATTCTGGTTCAGAATGAGAATATGGCTACTTCATTGGCAGTGCTTTCCATGCACCTGCAGGCTCAGATCAAGGAGAAAAAGTAATAGAAAAGCCCACCGGCTCAGCCGGTGGGCTTTCTGCGTTATTGGTCGTTTTTGAGATCTCGATAGAATGCAGTGCGGGCGGCGTTAGTGTAGGGATTCAAGGCGATATAGCCAATATTGGCTGTCAGACCGCAGAGGATGTTCCATCCGATGAAACTGATATCCAGGCAGAACAGCCGCCATTTGTGTCCATACATCATGTTTTTGGAAGCGTTGATGGCTTCTGATGCGGTAAGGTTTGGATTTTCTGCCAGTATGTAGGGTGTCATAGCGTAGCGGTAAGAAGCTACGATACCGGGGAAGATGAACAGCAGGCTCCACAGGGCGGTATAGATATTGCGCAGGAGCTGTTGGCAGAAACCGGTACCGAATTGGTCAAAGTAAGAGAAAAGGTCGTTTACCTTGGGATCATGGCGGTCGTGCTGTTTCAGAAGAAATTTGGCATATCCCATCTGGATCACACCGCCTAAGATGAAGTGCAACAGATTCAGTGTGGATGTGATTCCTATTGTCAGGCCGTGGTTCGAGAAGAGTGTGATCAGATATTCGCCTGCGCTTTTAAAATCGTCATTGCTAAAACGAAATTCCAGTTCAGCAAAGAAATCATTACCGATCAGCAGGCCTCCAAGAATATTGGCCAGGATGCCGACGCCTATGGCTAAGGGCCATTTTCCTCTTAGGTTTTCCCGGGCAATACGGCGGTAATCAGCGGCAAACATACAAAGCACCTCCAAATTAAGGATATGGTCATTATATCACAATGTGTGCCAAATGTAAAGAAAAGACCTGCCCGAGGGCAGGTCTTACATATTACTTGCCGGGCTTGAAGCTGTCCTTCAGGCTGACAGAACGGTTGAATACCAGATGATCCGGTGTGCAGTCCTTGCTGTCGGGGCAGAAGTAACCAAGACGCATGAACTGGTAGGAAGCAGGTGCCTTGGCGTTTTCCAGGCTCTTTTCGACCTTACAGCCGGTGAGGATCTCCAGAGAATGGGGATTCATACAGGCCATGAAGTCCTTGCCTGCTGCATCGGGATCAGGATCGTCAAACAGGTTGTCGTACTGACGGACTTCGGCATCACAGCAGTTATCGGCATCCACCCAATGGATGGTAGCACCTTTGATCTTCCGGCCGTCGGCAGGATCGCCGCCGCGGGAGTCAGGATCATAGGTTGCCAGGACTTCGGTGACATTGCCGTTTTCATCGGTCACGCAGCCGGTACACTGGATGATATAAGCACCTTTCAAGCGGCACTCCGGTCCATTGGGGAACAGGCGCTTATACTTGGGGATGGGCTCTGCCAGAAAATCGTCCGCTTCGATCCACAGGTTTCGGGAGAAGGAAACTTCCCGGGTGCCGTCCTCGGGACAGTTGGGGTTATTTTCTACGGTGACAGTTTCGGATTTACCCTCCGGATAATTGGTGATGGTCAGTTTGACAGGCTTCAGAACTGCCATGACACGCTGTGCGATCTCGTTGAGGTCTTCCCGCAGGCAATACTCCAGGAAGCCATACTCGATAGTACTGGGGCTCTTGGCGACACCGACGCGCTCGCAGAAATTGCGGATGGACTTGGGGGTGTAGCCACGGCGGCGCAGACCGCAGAGGGTGGGCATCCGGGGATCATCCCAGCCGGAGACATGACCGTTTTCCACCAAAGCTCTCAGCTTACGCTTGGACATGACGGTGTGGTCAAGACCCATACGGGCAAACTCGATCTGTCGGGGACGGCAGGGGACAGACACATTTTCCACGACCCAGTTATACAGGGGACGGTGGTTTTCAAATTCCAGAGAGCAAAGGCTGTGGGTGATGCCCTCCAGGGCGTCCTGAATGGGGTGGGCGAAGTCATACATGGGGTAGATGCACCACTTGTCACCCTGGCGGTGATGGTGCATGTGGCGGATTCTGTAAATAACAGGGTCACGCATATTGAAGTTACCGGAAGCCAGGTCGATCTTGGCACGCAGAGTCATGGCATTGTC
>JAGBEM010000256.1 GCA_017936985.1 Oscillospiraceae bacterium | reverse complement strand
GGCTCTGGGGCCCAGGTAGCTGCCGCCGATACCGATGACCACGAAAACCTCGGAGTTTTCACGGATCCAGTTGGCAGCAATCTGCACGCGGCGCATTTCCTCGGTTTCTTCTTTGGTGGGCAGGTTCAGCCAGCCCAGAAAATCGTTACCGGCACCGGTGCCTTCGCACAGGGTATTGTGCGCGGCGGCGACTTCGTTCTCGATGGCCAGCAGGTCCGGCAGGGACAGCTGACCCCATACATTAGAAATATCAACTTTGATCATAACGATCAGACACATCCTTTCAAATTATGTTCTCCCTTATGTTACCGCAAAATGGAAAAAAGCGCAAGAGCAAAGGTAAAACTTTCCAAAGATTTTATAAATTCTGAATTGCCTCTGGCTTTTTTATTGGGATAGGTGTATAATAATAAAAACCTATGTTTGGAGGAATACATATGCAGTACGGATTTGGTGTTGATTTGGGCGGCACAACAGTGAAGTTGGCCTTTTTTGACCGGGAGGGTACGATCCTTTCCAAATGGGAGATCCCCACGGTCACTGCGGACAGCGGCAAGCAGATCCTGCCGGATATCGCCGCGGCGGTGGAGGGTTACCTGAAGGAAAACGGCATTTCCAAAGAGCAGGTCATCGGCATCGGCATCGGCGTGCCCGGTCCGGTCAGTGACAAGGGCGTGGTCAATCGCTGCATCAATCTTGGCTGGGGGGTGTTTAATATCCATGAAGAACTGTCTGCTTTGACAGGCCTTCCGGTAAAGGCAGGCAACGATGCCAATGTGGCGGCCTTGGGCGAAGCCTGGAAGGGCGGCGGCAACGGCTGTGAGAATATGATCATGGCAACTCTGGGTACCGGCGTTGGTGGCGGCATTATCATTGATGGCAAGCCCATCAGCGGTGTCCACGGCGCGGGCGGTGAGATCGGCCACCTGGTGCTGAACAAGGATGAGACTGAGCCTTGCGACTGCGGCAAATACGGCTGCGTGGAGCAGTATTGTTCTGCAACCGGTGTTGTGCGGGTGGCAAAGCGGTATCTGCAGGCAAAGGATACACCCAGCACCCTGCGCACCCTGGAGAACATGACCTGCAAGGATGTGTTTGATGCCGGTAAGGCAGGCGATGCCGCAGCGTTGGAGATCCTGGAGCAGGTATATGATCTGATGGGTCAGTTCCTGGCCAATGTCTGCTGTGTGGCAGACCCGGAGGTCGTGGTGCTGGGCGGTGGCGTCAGTAAGGCTGGTCAAGTGTTGTTGGACGGCGCAAAACGCTACTTTGATAAGTATATCTTCCATGCCTCCAAGGGTATCCGGTTTGCACTGGCATCTTTGGGCAACGATGCCGGTGCCTACGGCGCATTCAAGCTGGTGCTGGACGAATACGGTTAAAAAATCACATCCCCGGAAAGGCCTTTCCGGGGATGTTTCCTTTAGCCTTCATACAGATAGGGCTTCACGGTTTTGTAGTAATCCAGCAATTGCTTCAGCGCATCCTCCGATAGCCAGCCTTTTTCAAAGGCGTCGTTTAATTCGAGAAGGTCTCCATGCTTGCAAACCAACAGCCTCTGTTCTGAGGAATACCGGAATGTCAGTCCGGCGATGGTTTCCTCTTCTGTTACTGTGGGATAACCAAAAATACCATGAATAAATGCCACAGGGATACCGTCGTATGAACCGTAATATTCTACGATGAGATTATCCTCCGTGTAGCCATCTTCCGTTACATACTGCCGCAAAAAGGCAGACTTAAAATCCTTTTGTATTTTCCATTCCCGTAGCTCTTCCTGATGTCTGCAATGGGCATCCCAGATGGATTTGATCGCGTCATCATCAACGATTCCCTGTGCGTATAGCTCCTCCAGAGAATAGAACTTACCGTCCTTGTATGCTCTTAGCGCAAAATAGTTTGCGTACTCAAAGGCATAATCTGCAATCGTGATCGTCCATGGAGCATCCGGTCCACCTTGCGTGAAATATACGACATAACCGTTGTGTGTGCCGTAATATCTGGGACCGTTATAGTTGCCTTCGTCCCACCATTTGCCAAGGGAAATGGCATATCCCTGTGAATAGTGGAAATCCATCTCTTTCTTCATTTCTTCAGACAGCGTTCCGTCTTCGTTCTCTATGGGCGCATCATTTGCGTACTGCGCTTCTTGATGCCGGCAATGTGCCTCCCAAATTGACTTGATCGCTTCTTCACTGACCAGCCCCTGCTCATAGATGTCTTTCAGAGAATGGAACTGCCTGTCCTTATACGCAAACAGGTCAAACGGGATCGCATATGTAAAAGTATAGTCTGCGATCCGGATGTCTTCCGGGTCGGCAGCTACATCTTTGTGGAAAAGTACGATATAGCCATTGTATGTACCGTAGTATCTGGGGCCGAATTTGTTGCCTTCATCCCACCATGTATCCCAGGATGCGCCGGACGCTTCATAGACTTCTTTGATCTCGTCCTTTAGCCCCTGCAGCAGTGTGTTAATTTCGTTCCCACCGGGGTACGCTTCTTTGTCACCGCAAGCAGAAAGGCAGCTCAGCAGAAGCGTGATGATCAGCAGCCAACAAATTTTTTTCATTGCAATACCTCCATTCAAAAACAAAAAGCGCACAAGCTGTCACTACCCGGTACAGCTTACGCGCGTCATTCGCTCTGATCCACTTTTTCATAGATTCAAGGTGGTTATCGCATGATCGCGCAACAGGCCGCACCGGCTGAATGCGTTTACCACGATAACCACCTCCTTGTTTTCTTGTATTAAATTATATCACACGATGAACGCATTGTCAACAACGGCCGGAAAATAGAAAACGCTCCGCTTCTGCGGAGCGTTTATTGTCAGCTGACAGAGTCAAACTGGGACTGATACAACTTGCGATAGAAACCGTTTATCGCCATCAGTTCGTCGTGAGTGCCTTGCTCCACGACCTTACCGCCGTCGAGTACCAGAATGTGGTCGGCAGATTGGATGGTGCTGAGCCGGTGGGCGATGACAAAGCAGGTCTTATCCTTCATCAACTGCCGCATAGCGGCCTGGATATGCTGCTCGGTGCGGGTATCTACATTGGAAGTGGCCTCATCTAGGATCAGCATATGGGCATCTAAGAGCATGGCCCGGGCAATGGTGAGCAACTGCTTTTGCCCTTTGGAAATAGCGGTACCGTTGTCGGTGAGAACCGTGTTGTACCCCTGTGGCAGCCGGGAAATGTAAGAGTGGATGTGGGCTGCCTTGGCAGCTGCTACCACTTCTTCCATGGTGGCACCGGGTTTCCCGTAGGCAATGTTGTCGAAGATCGTGCCGTGGAACAGCCAGGTGTCCTGCAAGACCATGGTGTAAGCCTTGCGCAGGGATGCCCGGGTCAGTGTGCGGATGTCCCGGTCATCCACCAGCACCGCACCGCCCTGTACGTCATAAAACCGCATTAAAAGGTTGATGATGGTAGTCTTGCCTGCGCCGGTGGGGCCAACGATGGCGGTCAGACTGCCGGGCTTGGCGTGGAGGAACAGGTCTTCGATGATGGGTGTGCCGGGGACATAGGAAAAGTCCACAGCTTCCATGCGGACATCGCCGGAGGTTTCGGTGAGCACCTGGGCATCTTCGGTGTCCGGGGATTCCGGCTCAGCGTCGATCAGGCCGAATACCCGCTCTGCGGCGGCGAAGGCACTTTGAATTTCTGACAGGATATTGGCGAATTCATTGATCGGGCCGGAGAATTTCCGTGAGTACTGGACAAAGCTGGACAGATCACCCAACCGGATCTTGCCTTGCAAAAACAGAACAGCACCGAAGATACATACCAGTGACATGGAAATGTTGCTGACACCGTTGACCGACGGACCGGTGATGGTTCCGTTGGCCTCTGCCTTGGTGTAGGCATCTACCGCGGCTTTGTTCTTTTCGTCAAAGCCTTCCAGAACGGCAGCTTCCCGGCCGTATGCACGGACAGTTTTTTGCCCGGAGAGCATTTCCTCCACGAAGCCGTTAAGCCTGCCCAGCATGGCACTGCGCCTGCGGAACAGCGGCCGGGCAATGCCTGCCAGGAATTTTGCCAGGAAGAAGGTGGCCGGTACGGTAAATACGAAAATAATTACCAGCAATGGAGCAATGGAAAGCATATAGCCAAAGGACACGGTAACGGTGATGATGCTCTGCAGGATCTGCAGAAGGTCGGTGGACAGGGACTGGTTAACGGTGTCCACATCATAGGTGATGGTGGAAATCAGATCGCCGGTCTGATACCGGTCAAAGAAGCTGACCGGCAGGGCAGAAAGACTTTCAAATACATCGTGGCGCATCTGCCGGGTCACCTGCCTGGAAAGCCGCAGCATGGCGGCGTGAAGCAGATACGAAAGGACGGCAGAGCAGATATAGCAGATCACCATCAGTCCGGCACAGCGCATAACGGTGTCAAAATCCACCTTCCCAGCGCCAAGGTCGATGGCGTTGATGGCTTCGCCGGAAAGCTTGGGACCATACAAAGACAGCAGACTGCTGGAAATGCTCAGCAGCATGGCAAGTAGCAGCAGACCGCGGCTGCGGCCCAAGTAACGCCAGAACCGCTTCAAAAGTGCCCCTTTGGAGATGTTGACATTACTGAACTGCCGGCGGTCACCACTGACTTCGCTGCGGGTCATGCGTCCGCCGCCAATGAGATTGGGATTGGCCATCAGATCGCCTCCTTTCCGTCACCCATCTGGATGTTGGAGATGATCCGGTATTCTTCGCAGGACTGCATGAGTGCATCGTGGGAGCCTGCGCCGATCACAGCGCCGTCATGAAGCACGAGAATGAGATCTGCATGGCGCAGGGAACTGATTCGCTGGGCGACCAGGACCGTGGTGGTGTTGCGGTAGCCCTCCCGTAACGCCCGGCGCAGTGCTGCGTCAGTGCGGTAGTCCAATGCAGAGGAGGCATCGTCCAGAATGAGGATCTCCGGGTCAGCTGCCAGTGCCCGGGCGATCAGCAGCCGCTGTTTTTGGCCGCCGGAAAGATTGTTGCCCCGGACCATAACCTCGGCATCCATACCGCCGTCCTTTTGGGCAATGAAATCCGCTGCCTGGGCATCTTCTGCCGCCCGGCGCAGGGCATCATCAGAAAGACTGCGGAAGAAATCGATATTATGGGCAATGGTGCTTTCGGTGACGAAATCATTTTGGAAAACCGTACCAAATTTCTTTCGCAATGTATCGGCATCAATGGTGCGTATGTCCTGTCCGTCGATGAGAATTTGCCCCTCGTCCGGATCGTAAAGTCGCAGAAGCAGGTTGATAATGGTGGATTTTCCGGAGCCTGTAGGCCCCAAAATACCCAATGTCTGTCCATGCTCCAAACGGAAAGAAAGGTGCGAGATATTCTGACCGATTCCTGTATAGGAGAAAGACACATCCCGGAATTCAATATGAGATGCCTGGGCTTCCGGCTGCCCGGCGGGCAGAACGGAAAGATCCTCCGGCAGTGCCAGCACATCCGAAACCCGGTTGGCGCTGGCGATGCCCTTGGAACACATGACAAAGATCCGGGTAACACCCAGCATGGCATTCAAAATTTGCGTAAAATACTGCAAAAATGCTACCACAACACCGCTTTCGCTGGCACCGCCGTTGACCCGGTAAGCGCCGATGACCACTGCCAGCGTCAAGCCTAAGTTCAGTGTCAGTGTTGCCACCGGATTGGTGATGGAGGTAATAAGACCGGCTTTCAGACCGGTGTCGGACAGTTCGTCGTTGACCTTGCGAAACCGCGCTTTTTCGTATTCTGTTTTACTCAGAGCCTTGATGACCCGGATTCCGGTGATATTTTCCTGCACAGTGCGGACCACATCATCTAGCACCGTCTGCTGCCGGGTGTGCAGGGGGATGCTGGTCTTTGTGACGAAATAGACAACTACCGCGATAATGGGCAGCAGCGCAATCAGAACCAGTGCCAGCACGGGATCCATACTTAGCATCATGGCGACGCCGCCCACCAGCATAATAGGGGCCCGGATACCCATACGCTGCATACGGGCAAACATCTGGTTAATATTATAGGTATCGCTGGTCAGCCGGGAAACCGCCGATGGCGTGGTCAGCGCGTCTATTTGCCGGGAAGACAAACTTTGCAGCTTTCGGAACAGGTCGTGGCGGATGGCCAGAGTAACCTGCCCGGAGCTTTTGGCGGCCATCCGGTTGGCTGTAACATTCAAACAGACAGTCAGTACCGCGCAAAGCAGCATACCGCCGCCCAGAGCGTAGATGGCGGTCAAGTCGCCGGCAGGCACCTTCTCATCCAGCATGATCTCCATCAGATAGGGGATCAGAAGCTCTGTGACTGCGCCGGAAACTTTGATAACTGTGGTGAACAAAAGAAACCAGCCCCAGGGCTTTATATATTTGAGCAGGGCTTTCACAAAGCTGTCCCTCCAATAAAAAGATACGCATATTTTAACATTCTTTTTTCGCACTGTAAAGGTAAACTCCGGAAATTTGTTGCAGAAAAGGATGGGATGTGTTATTCTGTAGAAAAAGCTCCGGGAGGGGATCGGATGAAGAAAAAGTGGCTGCAATGGACAGCAATTTGCCTTGTGATCGCGTGTTTCCTGGTTGGCTGCACACCGGTGGATCTGGATGCGCTGTTGGGCCGGAAACCGGAGATCGTGGCGTTCAAGGATATGGAATATACCCGTCCGGATGTATCTGCATTGGATACCAAGTCTCAGGCGGTGCTGGATGCGGTGGAGGCGGGGGAGAGCGCGGATGCGGTGATGGAAAAGGTGTTCTCTTTTTATGAAGATTACCACTTTTACTACACCAATTACGCCCTTGCCAATATTTATTATTGTAAGGATCTGACGGACACCTACTGGGAGAAAGAGTACAACTACTGTCTGGAAACCGGCACAAAGGTGGACGCGACACTGGATCAAATGCTCTACGCGCTGGAGGCCTGTGATATCAAGGAGGAACTGGAAGCGGAGGACTACTTCGGCGAAGGCTTCTTCGATGATTTTGAAGGAGAAAGTATTTGGGATGAGACTTTTACTGCCCTGGCAGAGCAGGAAGCTCAGTTGGAAAGCCGGTATTATGAGCTGACGGAGCAGTCCATGACTGCAGAGTATTATTCTGAAAAGTTCTTCACCACCATCGGTGCCCAGATGGCTGAGCTGTTTGTGGAGCTGGTCAAGGTGCGCCAGCAGATGGCAGAGTATGCAGGTTATGAGGATTTTCCCAGCTTTGCCTACGATTTCTATTACCACCGGGATTATACACCGGATCATGCTGAGGATTATTTGGATGCCATTGCCCGGGAATTGGTGCCGCTGTACCGGGAAGCGGACATTAGTAAATACTGGCAGATCGCCGGAAAATACGCAGCCGAAGCGGATACCTATCAATATGTGAAAAACTGCGCCGGAAAGATGGGCGGCACCATCCAGGAAGCCTTTGACTTGATGGAAACAGCCGGCCTTTACGACATTTCCTACAGCGATAAGAAGTATAATGCATCCTTTGAGATCTATCTGAGCAATTATGGAGAGCCTTATGTCTTTGTAAATCCGGACGGTACGGTTGCAGACAAACTGACCTTCACCCATGAATTTGGACATTTCTGCAATGACTATGCGTCCTGGGGCACTCAGGTGGGGATCGATGTGGCGGAGTTTTTCTCCCAGGGACTGGAGTACCTGAGCCTGTGCTATGTGGGTACAGAGGAGCTGGCGGTCATGAAAATGATCGACTGTCTGAATCTGTATGTGGAGCAGTCCTGTTTTGCCAGCTTTGAGCAACAGGTCTACGACCTGAAGGGTGAAGAGCTGACAATTGAAAATGTCTATGCCCTTTACAAGCAGGTGGGAACCGCCTACGGCTTCGACTCCTGGGGCTGGGACAGCCGGGATTTTGTGCTGATCCCCCATTTCTTCACAAGCCCCATGTATATCATCAGCTATGTGGTCAGCAATGACGCGGCGCTGCAGCTGTATCAACTGGAAAAGGAGAACGCCGGTACCGGTCTTGCAATATACGAAGAAAATCTGGACACGCTGGAAGGGGACTTCCTGGCCTTTGTTGAGGCGGCAGGACTGGTCAGCCCTTTCGCTCAGGGTAGAGTGGAAACCGTACGAAAGACACTGGAAGAGGTGCTTCAATAAAGCAAAGCAGGATGCTTCAGCATCCTGCTTTTGCTATTATCCAAACAACCGCTGATCCAGATGGCGGGCTTTCATGGCATAGAAAAGAGCTGTACCAAGGATCAGCAGAACTGCTGCTTCGCCGATGGCGACATACAATACGTTGAGCCAGAAGCCGCCGCCAATGTACAGGTCAATCTCCCATCCCACCAAAAAGGCATTAAAAACTGCCGGCATCAGCAGAGCAAACAGGGGGAAACCCTTTACCGTCCATTTACGGCTGAGCCACATGGCGGCGGATGCCAGTGCAGTGGCAGCGGTGCCTACCAGAGGATCCAGCGGCAGTGCGCCGGAATAGGACAAATTGAACACCAGACAGCCGATGCTAAGTCCCGGAATGGCGGCAGGGGTAAACAGTGCCAGAATGCACAAAGCCTCCGAAACCCGGAACTGGATCGCCCAGCTGGCAGAGCCGGGGATCAGAAGATTTTGCAGATATGTCAGCGCTGCGTAGAGTGCAGCGATCAGTGCGGCGTGGGTAAGCATACGGGTATTGCGGCGCATAACGGTTCCTCCAAATGAAAAGCGGACAGGCAAACTCCCCCTGTCCGCGAAAAAGAGGCGCAATGCGCCCCTTTCAATGCCTAGTTTTGTTTACCGACAGGAGGGTCTCGAACTGTCCTATGGATTTTTAGTGATTATATACAGATTCTCAGAAAAAGTCAAGTTACCACTTCCATTTTTTGATAGCAGGGTGTATAATATGAAATATAATGCCAAGAAATGGCGATCTGATCAAACTGTATCAGGAGGACATACATATGCATAAGCAAATTCTGAAGCTGAGTGATGCCCAGGCGGCAAGTCTGCAGGCTGGTTTTGAAAAAACTTTTGGTGGCATACCGGAGCGCTATTTTTCCGCTCCCGGACGCACCGAGATCGGCGGCAACCATACCGACCATCAGCGGGGCCATGTGCTGGCAGCGGCTGTCAATCTGGACACTAATGCGGCAGTTCGGGTCAACGGTACGAATATCATCCGCATCCAGTCCCAGGGCTATCCTATGTGCCAGGTGGATGTGACCGATCTGAAGGTCAAACCGGAGGAAATTAACTCTACACCCGCCTTGATCCGTGGCGTAGCTGCCCGGTTTACCCAGCTGGGCTGCAAGGTGGAAGGCTTTGACGCCTATGCGGAGTCCACAGTCCTGCCCGGCTCCGGCCTGTCTTCCTCTGCTGCTTTTGAGGTACTCATTGGTACGATCATCAACGGTCTGTTTTTTGATAACAAGGTCTCTCAGCCGGAAGTTGCCCGGATCGGTCAGTATGCGGAAAATGTCTACTTTGGCAAGCCCTGTGGTCTGATGGATCAGACGGCCTCCGCAGTGGGCGGCCTGGTGACCATCGATTTTCTCGAGAAGGAAAATCCGGTCATCGAGTCCGTTGACTTTGATTTTTCGTCCTGCGGCCATGCTCTGTGTATAATTGATTCCGGTGCGGATCATGCAGACTTGACCGATGAGTATGCCGCCATCACCAAGGAGATGCGCTCTGTCTGCGATTACTTCGGCAAGGAAGTGCTGACCCAGATCGACGAAAAGGATTTCTATGCTGCCATCCCTGCTCTGCGGGAAAAGTGCGGCGACCGGGCAGTGCTCCGGGCGATCCACTTCTATGATGACAACAACCGGGTCATCAAGCAGGTAGCAGCCCTGCGCAGCGGCGACTTCAACGAGTTTCTGCGGCTGATCAAGGAAAGCGGCCATTCCTCCTGGATGTACCTGCAGAATGTAATCCCTGCCGGTTATAAGGCTCATCAGGATGTGGCAGTGGCTCTGTGCCTGTGCGAGAAGTATTTGCAGGGCAAAGGCGGCTACCGGGTCCACGGCGGCGGCTTTGCCGGTACGGTGCAGGCTTTCGTACCCTTTGAAATCCTGGAAACCTTCCGCGCCGGTATCGACGCAGTGCTGGGACAGGGTGCTTGCCATGTGCTTTCTATCCGTCCCCAGGGCGGCGTTGAGGCGATTGTGGAGGAGTAAGCTATGCAGATCGAAACTTATATAGATTCCCTTGTTTCCTATGCTATGAATACCGGTTTGGCAGAGCCCTGTGATCACATGGTGTTGACCAACCGGCTGTTGGATCTGATGGGCAAGGACGACTATATTCCCTCCGATGAGCCTCAGACCGAGGATTTGGAAGAGATCCTTAAGGGCCTTTTGGACTATGCTTGTGAAAAGGGCCTGTGCGAGGACAATATTACTGCCCGGGATCTTTACGATACCCGGATCATGGGCGCACTGACACCCATGCCCAGAGAGGTGATCCGAACCTTTCATGAAAAGTATGCCGTTGATCCCGTGGCAGCTACCGACTGGTACTATCAGTTCAGCTGCGACACGGACTACATCCGCCGCTACCGCATCGCTAAGGATATGCGCTGGAAGTACGCTTCCGAATACGGCCATATGGATATTACCATCAACCTTTCCAAGCCGGAAAAAGACCCCAAGGCAATTGCTGCGGCGAAAAACGCACCCCAGTCCAGCTATCCCAAGTGCCAGCTGTGCGCTGAGAACGAGGGCTACGCCGGCCGGATGAACCATCCCGCCCGCCAGAACCACCGGATTATTCCCTTCACTGTG
>JAGBEM010000255.1 GCA_017936985.1 Oscillospiraceae bacterium | reverse complement strand
GTAATTAAAATAATCATTATCTCACCTGCAAACTCTTATTTATCATTCCGGTTTATCGCCAGTTTCGCATTTGTTTTACAAATGCTTCGGGCAAAGCCCATACCCCTAAGGTTGAGCGCGTCCTAAGGCTCCCTTGTGTAACGGCCCAGGCCGGCTTCTCTTGCCCTCCGGGCAATTCACCTTCAGGGAGCTGTCGCGTTAGCGACTGAGGGATTGTTTTTCGCTATCTTTCTTCATTTACAATCCCTCCGCCTCGCATTCGCTCGGCACCTCCCTTTACACAAGGGAGGCTTTTCGTTAGTCCCATTATAACACAAATCGGCAGAGAAAATAAGTTTTCTGCCGAAATTTATAAACATCCTTATGAGAACCTGTCTAAAGCAAGTGCTTTTTTAACGAAATTTGCCTCTGGGAATAAAAGTGAGCTGTCCGGAAAATATTTTCAAAAAAGGATTGACAAACACCCCTCACCATGATATAATAATACTCGTCATGAATACGGCGCCATAGCCAAGCGGTAAGGCAGAGGTCTGCAAAACCTTTATTCCCCGGTCCGATTCCGGGTGGCGCCTCCAAGACGAGTTGACAAAAAAGATGCCAACCGAAAAACCCGAGATTTTCTCGGGTTTTCTTCGTTTTCCGCCGTTTTCCTCACTTTTTTGAAAATCGGATTTTAGTGCAAATAAAAAGATGCCAATCGGCGTTTTAGGGCTAAGGACCGGAAATGAACCTTTCCCATGCCTTTTTAGGGGAGATATTTGTGATTTTTCATCGCAGATATCTCCCCTTTTTTCGTTATTTGCAAAAAAATCTTTGTTAAAAAAATATGTCTTGAAAGGAAAACTCAAAATGGCATCTTCACGCTCTCCCCCTCAAATAAAAAATTATTTGTAGTAATGCCCGATTCTCTAAACAAAGAGAGTCGGGCATTTTTTATTATCACAGAAAGGAAACTATCATGAAAGCAATTATTTCTAACGGCAACTATACGGCAAGCGTTCAGCTTCCCGTAGAACGTAGACAGTTAGCTGGTGCCCTTGCATATTTGGGTGCATATCACGCAAGTGCGAATGACATCAAATATAATGAGGAATCCGACAAAGCTCTCTCATTCACTCTCGACTGTAGAGGTGTTGTTGAAAATGCAATTGCGAAAGCCATACCTACCGGCTTTCGATTCCATACGTTCAATGACACTATCGCTCTGATGCATAATCTCCCTTATCTGAACAGACGAGAGTTCGAGAACACCGTCAAAGTCGAAGGACTTGCCTCCTATGAGCAGCTCAACAGAATGCTGACAGAAGCATATCCCCCGTCGGTTACAACCAAATACTACTGTCCGCTGACCATTCAAGTACACAGTAGAGATAGCTATGGCGACATCGACGAAGATGGATATGAGGAAGATGCAAAGTTTGCAGCTCGTCACGAAGATATTATCCGTCAGGGGTTAATTGAGTATAACGCCAGCGATGAATGCAATATGGCAGAATATTATTTCTGTTTATATAAGTAATAAAATTCATTGATTTCACAAAACAGGTTAGCATCAGGCATTGAATGGCAGGGGAGTTGCCGTCGAGATATAAGCACCAATGTCTGAAAATGTACATTTTGCACTATAATAATCCAAGTCTACGTCCTTTCCATGTGGATTATCACAGAAAATGTCCACTTCAAGAAAACACATGTTTTCTAAATATGAAACATCGGAAACGAAAACGGCCCAAATGATACAGCATTTGCTCCGAATTAACACGCGTAAGAGCGGAATGCGTTTTGCCCCATTGCGATCTTTCTGAACAAATTGTACAATATGGGCAAGCCGTAAATCATTACGGGCAAACTATTTATTTGGAGGACTCAAAAATGAAGAAACTGTTTTGCGCAATCCTGAGCATGG
Source organism: Oscillospiraceae bacterium (assembly GCA_017936985.1). The sequence goes on along the minus strand of JAGBEM010000255.1, from coordinate 12,693 downwards.
CAATGCTCCTTACTCTGCTGGCAGGCTGTGACCTGTTCACCACCCCCACCACCACTGCTGCACCCCAGGGCGATCCCAATCCCAGCAGCACCGCAGGTGAAGTGGATACCTCCATTAAGATGAGCGACAACTATACCTTTACGGACCCTGAAGACCTGACATTTAAGACCCGCTATGCGCTGTTCTGTAATGAAACCAGTGCCAGTGTTGCTACCGCAGCAAGCTATGGTGTGAAGGCGATGTATTCCATTATGTATGCTGACGAAAACGACATTCCTGTCGGATGCTATGAATTTATGGTCTGTGATACTGCGGAGAATGCTCAGGCGGTTATTGAACTGTATGCTTCTTTCGGTACAGCTCTGACCGCAGCAGAAGAGGATCCCTGCGTGCTCTACAGCTTTGCTGCAGCTGACACCGCAGAAGCTATGCTGATTTCCTTCCTGGCCAACGGAGTTATTTCTGAGGCTACTGCCAGTGCTTATATGGAATATTATAAGACCTACAGCGGCGGCACCATGTTAGAGTGATCCGCAGTTGGGAGAAGACTGCCATGAAACGGACGAAAGAAGCAAAGAAAACCGGTAGTTGGGCGGCATTTTTCCGAATGATTCGTCGGATTGATTTGCCTTGGCTGGTTCTTTTGGTTGCATTTGCTTTTGAGATGTTGTACAGTCAAGTTACGCTGCTGCTGCCCACTACCACGACTTCACTGATGTCCGGAAATCTGGAGGCCTCCGCTCTGCGGGATGCGATAATCTACTATATTCTTTATGCATTGGTGCTACTTGTGGACTTTGGCCTTCTTGGTGTTTCCAGAAACTGGTCTGTTCGCAATGCCAGGAATAAGGTGTGGGGAGAGATGGTTCGTATCCGTACGGACTATTATGATCGCCATACTCCCACTGCTTTGACCTCGGCTATCACCAACGATCTGGAAGCAGGCATTGGAGGTCTCGCGTATCTGATCGTTAGTGTGATCCCTACAATCTACTATATCGTCGCCGCACTGGTTGTTATTGGGGATTTTGATCGGCTTCTTTTGCTGCCGATTCTTGTTCTGATTCCGATAAAGTATATTTATATGGTGGTTGTGAGCCACTGGATGTACAAAGCGCAGGCGGGCATTTACCATCGTATCGGTGTGCTCACTGGTTATTTGGGTGAGCGCGTAAAGAATCTTCCGTTAATCAAGCAATTCTGCACGGAAAAAGAGGAACTCAAGAATGGCCAGGCTGCCTCGAAGAATTTGTTTGATGCCCAGATGCGCAGCACCAGGGTTGCATGTGCAGACTCAGGAATCGCAACAGTAATAAACCTGCTCCAGCATATGGCCAATATCATTTTTGGCGCCATTTTGCTGCAGCAGGGCCGGATCACCGCTGCGGATTGGGTCGCATTTTTCCTCTTCTCCAGCACGATCAACCTTAGGGTCGGCGATCTGATCCACACCTGGCAACAGTTGAAAACAATTCAGGGACAAGCGGCCCGCGTGGTGGATATCGTAGAAGCACCTAAGGAACAAACAGAAGCGGAGGCTAAGGGTGCTTGTACATCGGAGCCGGCTTGTAGCACTTGTTCTGCGATTGCTTTCAAAAATGTTACCTTTTCTTATGGCGAGAAGCAGGCACTCAAAAATGTGTCCTTCACCGTTCCGGAAGGTAGCGCTACGGCAATTGTGGGCCTGACTGGCAGTGGCAAGACTACCATACTAAACCTTCTGGAGCGTTTTTATGAAACCGACAAGGGAAGTATTACCATTGATAACCAGAATGTGAAGGATTTGTCCCTTGGACAGCTCCGGAGCAAATATTCCTATGTGCAGCAGGATGCTGGGGTATTCAGCGGATCGGTTCGGGAGGTGCTGACCTACGGTATCAAGCGGGCGGTTACCGACGAGGAAATCATTGCGGCAGCCCAAAATGCAGGTGCTTGGGAGTTTATTCAGAAGATGCCCGGAGAATTGGATGGAAAAATCACCGCTGACGGAGCATCCATGTCCGGCGGTCAGCGGCAGAGACTGGTGCTCGCCCGGGAGTTCCTGCGGGATGCTGATGTACTGCTATTGGATGAACCCACTTCTGCGCTGGATGCGAAAACGGCGCAGAAGGTGAAAGAGACCATATTCCGCTTGTTCCGGGGCAAGCCTATGCTAATGGTTACTCATGATATGTCGCTGGTTTCCGACATGGACCAGATTGTGGTGCTGCATAACGGCGAGATCGTTGGACAGGGCACCTATGATCAGATGCTTGTGACTTGTCCTCTGTTCCAGGAGATGGTAACAACTCAGCAAATGGAGGTGCAGCAGGTATGAAAAGAGTAAAGCGCTATCAAAACATTTTCAAGGGTGTCCAGATTCCTTGGATAATGCTTGCTGTACTTCTGATTCTGAATATTCTTGAATCATATATCTTTTTAGAGCAGGCTACCCTGACAGCAGATATCATTGATACCAGTCAAAATGCTATCAAGACAGAACAATTAGTTCGGTTTATCGTGGTTTTGATGATCAATTCGCTGCTGTCGATCTCAATGAATTATATTAAAGGCTGGAACGATCAGAAGCTGAGCTATGGTGTTCGGAACAAGCTGTGGAACAAACTCATGCATCTTCCTTCGCGCCATTATGATCTGGAAAGTGGTGACTCTTTGGTCAGCCGGATCACCACAGACAGTGACTATAGCAGCACCTATTTTAATGTAGCGATCAGCCTGATCACCGCAGTATATGCCGGTGCGGTTACTGTCAAGCAGATGTACAAGTATAACCCCCAGCTGACACTCTATATGCTGATTGCCATTCCGTTCACTTTGGTAATCTCCGCCTTGATGGGAAAGCTGAGCTTTGCGGCGAATAAAAAGGCCCAGGTATCTTTTGCGGATTCTTTGGCCTATTTGGTTGAGAGAACTCGCAACCTGCGGCTGATCAAAGCCTCCCGCATGGAGTACACAGAGCAGGTGGAAGGCAAAAAACGTTTTGACTGCCAGTTTCGGGTCAGTCTGCTTTCCTCTTTGGTCAATAGCCTGACTACAGCCCTCATTCCGATATTCGGAGGTATTGGCATTGTTGTCAGCTTTGTTGTGGGCGGCAAACTGGTTCGGGAAGGCGCTATTTCCGTCGGAAGACTTGTAGGCTTCTATACCCTTTCCAGTTTATTAAGCACTCGATTCTTGACACTTCTCCAGCTCTATACTTCTTTGAAGGAAGCCAACGGCAGACTTGACAAGGTTGCTGAGCTGCTGGAGACGCCTGACGAGAATCAGGAAGGTATCGAATTTGATGTTGCGGATGCCGATCTGGTGGCTGAGGATGTGAGTTTTTCTTATAGCGATAGGCCTGTTCTGGACGGTGTAAACTTCCGGATTCCCAAGGGTCAGATCACAGCGATTGTAGGCCCGAATGGTGCAGGCAAGTCCACAATGTTCAAGCTTCTGGAGCGGATGTATGATCCGGATATCGGCACGCTGCGCTTCGGTAACGATGACATTAGAAAATATGACCTGGCCTCCTGGCGCGGCTCCTTCGCCATTGTGTCCCAGGATAAGCCTCTGCTATCAGGAACTGTCCGGGAAAATATCCTGTACGGTGTCCGCAGAAAGGTAGAAGAGGAAGAACTGATCCATGTGGCAAAACTGGCAAACATCTATGATTTTGTCATGGCTACCCCCGGCGGGTTTGATGCGCCGGTGGGAATGGGTGGTTCCAACTTCTCCGGCGGCCAGCGCCAGTGTATTGCCATTGCCAGAGCCATGATGCGAAATCCCGACTATCTGCTGCTGGATGAGGCAACTTCCAATCTGGATGCTAAGAGCGAACAGTTGGTCAGCCAGGCTTTGGCAAATCTTATGAAGGGCCGAACCACCGTGATGATCGCCCATAATTACTCAGCTACCCGTGATGCCACCCATATCGTTGTTATGAAGGATGGCAAGGTGGAGGCGGAAGGAAGCCCCGAGGAAATGCTGGCTTCCAACGAGTATTACCGTGCTTTCGCCTGTAAATCTAGTGCGTAAAAGGGGGAACTGTCCTGTATGAAATCGACAGTTGTAAAGATGTACGATTACAAAAGCTGGGAAATCCCTGCTGAAATAACCCTGTGGCGTATTACAGACGGAGAGATCGAACAGCAGCTGGAAAGATTGTCTCACGATCATGCTTATGAGATGGATGCAGATACAGTGGAACTGCTGGACAGCGTAGCCTGTCGGGGAGAGTGTGAATCTTCCCGCTGGAACCGGGCTGTACTGTTGATCTACCCAGGCCGCAAGCTGTGTGCCAAAGAAATGGAAACTGCGCTGATCGGGGCAAAGGTGGGTGAAAGCCGCACAGCAGCAACGCCTGACGGTGATGTCAAGCTGACTGTCACCCGCATTGTGCGCCACCGCAATCTGCCGATAGGAGACGAATTGGTGAAGGCTGTTGGCATCAAGGATGTGGAGACGGTGGAAGACTACTACCGCTGGTACCGGGATCAAAATGAGCCGGAGCGGCGGGTCAACGCAGCCATGCGCATCGCATACCAGATGATCAAGCAAATTTCTGAAAAATCTGAATTCTGCTTTGATGAGGATGAGAAGCATGCTTGGCTCAGCGATCGCGTGGATCGGTTCTACAACGCAATGGTCCTGGCAGGCATAGACCCCACGGTTCCGCAGGAGGGATTTGACTTTCTTACTGAGGAACAAGCTAAGGCGAAAATGTACGCAAACTTTGAGCCGCAGTTCCGCAGCTATGTGGCTTGCGGACATCTGGTGGAAACAATGACAGGTGTTGCAGCCGAGACCTTCTGTGAGGAAGGCCTTGAGAGGCTTGCTGCGGACAACAACATGTCTGCGGAGGCGATGGTGGAAAGAAGCGGCAGATACATGTGCTATGATAAGCTTCTGCAGGACAAGGCACTGTCGCTGCTTACCGCCTATACAGAACAGTTCCTGGAGGGTTGAGCTATGGTATATGAGGCGACAGATCAGACTTTTGATGAGCTACTCCAAACAGACTATGCTGCAGTGGACTTTTACGGCACGCATTGTGGCCCCTGCAAAATGCTGGAGCCAATTTTCAACGAGATGAGCAATGATTATGCCATGCTCCGGTTTATCAAGGTGAATGTGGATCATTGTCCTGAACTCAAGGATCGGTTTGGGATTTATGCAGTGCCAACACTGAAGTATTTCCGAGGAGGCAAGCTGTTCTACGACGGCAAGCACCACGGAGAGCGGGCAGTCATGGACAAAGAAATTGCGAAGTTGCTTTATGATTGAGGTGTATTATGGGAAGAATCCGACTGAATGACAATCCTGAGGTTGTGCGCACCATCCGGGAAGGCCTGAAGCAAACCGGCGGCTACTGCCCCTGCCGGACAGAGCGCCTGGAAGAATACAAGTGTGTCTGCCAGGAATTTAAGGCCCAGTGCGCTGACCCGGATTTCGAGGGTTATTGTCACTGCTTACTGTACTACAAGGAAAAATAAGCAGCCGATCGAAAAAACGCCCGGCGCACCGCTGTGGTGCGTCGGGCGTATCCATTCGTGTCAGATGAAATGAATACCGCGGCTGACGAGATAATTTCTCAGCTTCTGGTATTTTTCTCTGCTTACCGGGACCTTGGTCTGGTTACTCAGCACAGCTTCATAGGTTTTACCGAACATGGAAGGCTGCACGGAAATGATCCGGGACAGAGGAACCAGATAGGACTGGTAGATCCGAAAGAAACCAAAATCCGAAAAAACGGATTCCATTTCGTCCATGGTTCGCCGGACAATGTATTCTTCGCCGTTTTCGCAGTGGATCTTGATCACCCGTTTGTCTTTGCCGATATAGGTGATCTCGTCCGGGGACAGTAGAACGAAACCGATGCTGGTATCCACGGCGATCCGCTCCCGGGCATAGCTGGAAGCATTGGGCTGTGCATGGGCTTCAAAACGGTCCAGGGTTTTCTTCAACCGCATCAGGTCGATGGGCTTGATCAAAAAATCCAACGGCTCATAGTCGAAGCTGCGGACGGCAAAGTCCACATAGCCGGTCAGAAATACATATTTCACATGAGGCTTGTTGTCCCGGATATACTCTGCGATGGAAAAACCGCTGGTATCCGGCATATCAATATCCAAAAAGGCCAGGTCGATGTCTTGATTGTTAAGAATCTCCATGGTCTGGGCAGCGTTTTGCGCCCGGTAGATGTTCTCTGCGGGGATCAGCTGCGACATGGCGCTGTAGGATAAATGCAGGGAGTTGGCATCGTCATCTACGATCAGTACATTCATAGGATTCATGGTGTGTCTCCTTGTATGTTCATGGGAATCTTGGCTACGAAATGGATGATGTCATCGTCAATACGGGAATAAACTACGCCCCGGTAGCGGCTCAGAAGATTCTGGATACTGCTCAGACCGATGCCTTCATGGCCTTCTTTTGTGGAATGTCCCGGCTTGTAGATGTCTTGTAAGAAGCTGGAGGTATTTTCCTTGGGCGCAACCTTGTTGGCAACATGGATGATGCAGTCCTCGCCGCGCTTCAGAATGTAAAGATGGATTCCAAAGGATTTGTCCTTATGTGTGCGTACTTCATCAATAGCATTTTGCAGCAGATTACCGATGACCTTATTGGTTTCATACACGCTAGTGGCGACGTGGGAAAGATCGTTCTGAATATCCATGTGTAGCTCAATGCCGTGCTCCAGCGCCATGGTCCGGAAACTGAACACCAGCGCGGCAATGGCAGGATCTTTGATGGGCAGATAGGTATTTAGTTCGATGGAATCCTGTACAAGATTGTCAAGATATGCCCGGCATTCCTCCATATCACCCTTGCGGAACAGACCAGCCAACGCCTGTACATGGAAATTGTAGTCATGCCGCTGAGAACGAATCACACTCATGAAAGACTGCATTTCGTTGCGATAGTCCTGCTCCACCAATATGGTCAGGCGTTCCCGGCGATAGGCAACCATTAGGCAAGCAACATACACACCGCCTAAATACAAAATGCAGCTACACACGCAGGCACCAATCGCTCCGTAGCCGGAAAGTACCGGCACGATGAGGTAATAGAATACCGCTTCACATGCGGCCATCAGCCCCATGGCGATCCAAATATAGGATTTGCGGATGTAGAATCGCTCCGGGCTTTTGCTTTCAAAGAAAATCTCCCAATCCGCCGGCGGCAGGAACCCTCGGTTGGCGTGGGCGATCCAAAGAAGCAGCAGGCCAGCAAGAATTGCGGGGATCAGCGCGATCCATTCACCCAGCAGGGCAATACAAATGTGGCAGATACCGGAAAGAAAGCAGTAGGTTCCCATTGCCAGCAAATAGGCCAGCAGTCTTGTTTGCGGCGGCTGTTTCTTTGACAGCGGCAGCGCGAAAGAAAGCGGAATCAAAACCAAAGGACTCAGATCTGGGAGAAACGGAAGATATGTGCATAAGTAGCTGATCCCTGCGCAGCACACGGCTGACATAAACATGCCCTGCAGGGCAGTACGCAGGTCGCAGTGGAAGAAAATGCACACGATGGCCCAGCTGATCGCGGCACATATTCCGGCATATACGATCTGCATAGACCATCACAACCTTTCATTATCATTTGAAATGTTTGAAATTATGGTGATATTATACAACAAAAAGTAACAATTTTCAAGGAAAGGAACAAAAATAATGGACAAACATTACACCTTTCAGACCCAGGGGGTCTGCGCGCAGGAAATTAGCTTCGATATCATCGACGGCCATCTGTTTAATGTCAGCTTCAAGGGTGGCTGCAGAGGCAATACCCAGGGTGTAGCCATTCTGGCAGACGGAATGGAAGCCCACGCTGCGATCCGGCGGCTGAAGGGCATCGATTGTCACGGTGGCACTTCCTGCCCTGATCAGCTGGCAAAGGCTATTACCGAGTGCTTGGAAAGCATGGGAGAAACCGTATGAGTGATACGATTATTAAAAAGCTCTATGATTTCAAAGAGGTTACCATTCCGGAGCCGATTCTTTATGCGGAAGTAACCAAAGAGGAGATCACAGCGGAAATCCTGCAAACTGCCGCACGCTTCACGACCATTGCCGCTATAGATCAGCCAATTCAAAACGGAGATGTTGTGGTGCTGGAACTGCCGGACAGTAAAATGCCCACAGGTATTCGACGGATTTATGAGAATGTAGGCAAGGGTTTTTCTGATCTGGAGGGAACGCTGCTGGGTCTTGGGTTGGGAGATGCTGTTCAGACCGTGTATGCAGGCAGGGAAGTGGTTGCAAAAATCTGTTCTGTTAAGCGTCTGATCATTCCCACGATGACCGATGATCAAATCGTCCAGCTTGGAATTGAGGGCGTTACAAAACTTCCGGAATTTGAGGAGTATGTATTCCAGCAGCAGGCGGAAAAACAGCGCAAGCGCAAGTTTAAAGGCATCATGGGCCTGGTTTCCAAAGCAGTCATGGAACACACGGAGTTCGAAACGATCGAGGAAAACCATCCTTGGTATCAGACCCTGTACGGCCTGACAATGCAGCAGGTGGAGGCCCTGGCAAAGCAGGAAGGTAAGACTGCGGAGGAAGTGCTTCCAATGGCGCTGCGGATGCCTGACAAAACGGTTGAAGAATGCCGCATGGCGTTGTATGATATGTGCTGCGAACATATCCGACAAGGTGCTTTGGGGCAGGCCTATGCCAAGGAAAAGGAAATCGTCTTTACGATGGAGGAGAGCATGGGACGCCTGCAGGGTTACATGCCGCAGCCAGACGAAATGGCAGCCACCAATGATCTGATCCAAAGATATGTGGATTATTTCAGTCAGGTGGTATATGAGCATTTCGCTCCCATGATCCAAATCACATTGCGTTGATCCCACGAAAACAAAACCAGCGATCTCGGTGGTATTTACCACCCAAAAAACATCGCCTTCGCCCAAATACGCAAAGATTCTTGCTGCTTATGACTAATTGTATTATTTTAGAGAAAAACCTTCAAAGGAGGATTCTACATGGAACTTTCCACACTGTGCACGCAGTATCACTTCACACTGAAGCAGGTGCGCCCCATTCCCGGCAGTGAAGCTGAACTGGTGGAAATGGTCTATAACAAGACCGGCACCGAACTGTGTTGGGTAAAAAACGGCGAAAGCAATAAGCTTTTTGGCATTGCGTTCAAGACCATTCCGGAAGATGACACCGGCGTTTTCCACATCCTAGAGCATAGCGTCCTATGCGGCTCTGACAAGTATCCTGTGAAAGAACCCTTTGTGGAGCTGTTGAAAAGCTCCATGAACACCTTCCTCAACGCTATGACCTTCCCGGACAAGACGGTGTATCCCGTTTCCAGCCGCAACGAGCAGGACTTTTTGAATCTGACCAGCGTGTATCTGGATGCTGTGTTTGCTCCTGCCATTTTGCACGAGCCCAATATCTACCGCCAGGAAGGCTGGCATTACGAGTTGGAGGGCGAAAACCTTACTTATAACGGTGTCGTCTTCAATGAGATGAAGGGTGCCATGTCTTCCGTGGATGAGATCGCCGAGCGAAGCATCATGCACCTGTTGTTCCCGGATAACTGCTATCAGTATAATTCCGGCGGTGAGCCTGCCGCGATCCCCAATCTGACCTATCAGCAGTTCCTGGACTCCTACAAAAAGAATTATCACCCCTCTAACGCCCGCATCTATCTGGATGGAGATATCCCGGTGGAAAAGACGCTTTCCATGCTGGATGAATACCTGGGCCGCTATGAGATGGGCGAAAAGCAGCGCTTGGACAAGCAGACGCCTGTCAGCTGCGAGCAGACCGTTACCTATGAGGCTGTCAATGACGGCACGCCCAAGGCGCAGCTGGTGCTGGGCAAGATCCTGGGTAGCTTCGATGACAAGACAGAACTTCTTGCTCGCCAGGTGCTGTGCGATGTGCTGGCCGGCTCCAACGATGCCCCACTGAAGCGGTCTGTGCTGTCCACCGGACTGTGCCAGGATCTGTCCTTGGGCGTGACTGACGGAATGATCCAGCCCTTCATGGTGCTGCGCCTGCACAATATGGAGGATGCGAATGCTGCAAAGCTGGAAGAGACCATACGAGATTGTGCCAAGGAACTGGTAGCAAATGGAATCCCCAAGGAGCGGCTGACCGCTTCCATCAACCACCTGGCTTTCCAGGTCCGGCAGATGCAGGAACCCCAGGCGCTGATCCGTGGCCTGAACTGCATGAACTCTTGGCTCTATGACGGCGATCCCATGCTGTATTTGCACTATGGCGACAGCATCGAAGCACTGCGTGCCATGGTAGAAAAGGGCGAATTTGAAGCCCTGCTGGAAGAAATGCTGCTCAATACCGACGGCCTGTGCAAGCTGCATGTGCTGCCCAGCGAGGAGCATGGCGCCAAGCTCCGTGAGGCGGAAAATGCCCGCATGGCAGCAGAAAAGGCTGCCATGGATGAAGCGCAGCTGAAGCAGATCGCGGATACTTACGAAGCCTTCACAGCCTGGCAGCAGAAGCCTGACAGCCCTGAAAATCTGACCACGCTGCCCAAGCTGAGCCTCAGCGAGATTAGCCCTGAACCGGTGCTGTGCCCCACGGAAGAAGATCGTGTCGGCGGCGTAACGCTGCTGCGGCACAAGGTGGCCTCCAACGGCATCGTCCACTTAAGCGCCTACTTCCGCTTGACCGACTGCGCTCTGGAACAGTTGACTGCAGTTTCCATGCTGGGCAACCTGCTGGGCAATCTTCCAACCGCAGCCCATTCTTCCGCCGAACTGCAGAACGAGATCAAAACCTGGCTGGGTGATCTGAGTTTCGGTATCGAAGTTGTCACGAAAACTGGCGAACGGAAGGTCTGCACCCCCATGCTGGCCGTTCACTGCAGCGTGCTGCAGGAGAATATTGGAAAAGCTGAGCAGCTGATCCACGAAATCCTGACCACCACGGATCTGCACCAGAATGACCGCATCCGGGAGATCCTGCTGCAGACCGAAATGGAAGCCCAGCAGCGGGGCATGATGGGCGGCCATATGCTGGCCTTTAAGTCCGTAGGCGCCCACTTCAGCGCCGCTGCCGCTGTACAGGAAGCTGTTTCCGGCATTACTTACATCCAGTTCCTTCACGATCTGAGTAAGAATTTCGATGCAAAGATCGAAGACTTTAACGCTCTGCTGCAGCAGGTGCTAAAAAATGCAGTCTGCCAGAAAAAGCTGACTCTGAGCCTGACCGAAGACGGTCGTAGTGACCTGCCCAGCTTCATCTCCCGCTTCTCCGAGGGTGATTGCACTGTGGAAGCAGCCGCTTATGAAACCAAGTTGCCCCAGAAACTGGGCATCCGTATCCCCGCCCAGGTCAGTTTTGCCTCCATTGGCTATCACCTGGATGAGGTCGGCTTGGCCTATGACGGCACTGCCCGGCTGCTGAGCAATATCCTGTCTCTGGCACACCTGTGGAATGAAGTCCGTGTCCAGGGCGGCGCATATGGCGCAGGCATGCGGGTCGGCAAATCCGGCGGTCTGTTTACCTACTCCTACCGTGACCCCAATCCTGCACGCTCTCTGGAAGTCTACCGCAACATGGGCGGCTTTGTGAAAGCCTTTGCCGAATCCGGTGCGGACATTACCGGCTTCATCATCAGTACCGTTGCCGAGACTGAGCCTCTGGTGGGCCCCGCTCAGCAGGGTGCCATGGCCGATAACGATTGGTTCGCCGGCCTTGGCTACGAAGAAACGGCAGCTGAGCGCAAGCAGCTACTGACAGCTACGAGCGCTGACCTGGCCAAGTGGCGTGATGCATTGGATTCGCTGCGGGACAAGGCTGCCGTCTGCGTGGTCGGCTATGCCGATGCCCTGGATGGCTGCGAGGAAGAAAAGCTGACAATACTGGACATTTAATTCCGATACTTGATGCTGGTCAAGAAAATTGCAGTCAAGAAAGAACTGAAAATCAAGATACCTATACAGCACGAAGAATAGTAATTGTGCCTGCAAGCAGTTCGCTTGCAGGCACAATCAGTCTGTTAAAGAACCTCAGTTATCACTAGACGAAAACTGAGGTTCTTAAACAGACGAAACTCCCCAACTGCGGTTAAGCAGTTAGGGAGTTGTGCTTAGATATAAAGATTTACCTTGAAGCTTTGGAAGCGGTGTACGCGGCGGGTTTTGGAGAAGGAGTACAAGTACTCTTTTGCGTCCTGGGCGGTCACTGTGAAGCTCCCAAAGAGCTGGTAATCACTTAATTCCTGCCATCCTTGATAGCGGCCTGCACAGGAATAAAAGTGTTCGTCTGCCGGAAAAACAGGTTTTGGCAGAAACGGCAGACAAACAAAAAGCAGTCCCAAAAGAGGCGAATCTGGTGCCTCCTGGGGACTGCTTTTGGTGTTCTTAAGTCATATCGGAACTCGGAAATGTAGTAAATTTGTAGTAAAATGCGAAAAAATCGTGGTTTTACGTGGTTTTAGGGGGTATTTCGGGGCTAATTCAGGTAGTCCCGTGGCAGATGAAAACGGAAGCATCTTAACCAACGAAAAAGGCTCGTTCATTTATGAAGCCACTATGCGAGATACTCTGCTTATCTGCCACTCGCAGGTCACCTGCTCGATTATTATGTCAATATGATTTTAAATCACTGCGTAGCTGCAGGAACGATGTGTACAAGCGATGGCGTTTGGGCGGTTTCTTTTGACGAAATACACGACTACTGCGATGTAGAGATCGTTGAGGGCTCCGGTCTTGATGAAATGGTT
>JAGBEM010000254.1 GCA_017936985.1 Oscillospiraceae bacterium | reverse complement strand
GCTCTCAGAGATTTCAAAGGCGAGCTTATAGTACTGATATGAAGCCGGGTTCGGAATATCGAATGTAACCTCCTGTTTGTTGTCAGCATTCATAATGCAGTCATCGTCTTCTGTATGCTGCGCAATCACTGTCCACGTCCCGTTTTTACTATCACCTCCATACAGCGTCCATGCTTTGGGTATACGCTCCAGACAGCTTGTGTGGTCATTAGCCGTTGTAAGGGAATACCGAAGCGCTTTTACCGCATGATTGGTACTGAAAATAATGGCAGCAGGAGAAGCAGGCCCTTCGTAATACCATTTTGTGCCCGTATCACCATCAAAGAGGTTGTCATATCCCTCGTTGTTATTATTGACCTCTCCAGGTCCGGAAATAGCAGTTTCCCTTACAGCCGTATAGGACGCGGGAAATTGATAGACCTCAAACGCAAACTGCTTGTCGCCCATTGGTGATGTCGTCAAGTCATAAAGCTCAAAATCTGCGAACTGGACACCTTTCTCACCTGGTGTATTAAACACGAGCTTATAGTATTTGTACTCACCCCGGTGCATGATAGAGAATGTAACTTTCTCTCCATTTTGGGCTCTGTCGAGCGTATTCTTGTCGTCCGCATCCCCTTTGTCAATAACTGTCCAGGATGCATTGTCGTCACGTCCATACAATGTCCACGCACTAGGCACACGATCGAGATTCTTCTCATGGTCATTAGCCATTGTAAGGGAATACTGAATTGCTTTCACCGGCTTCTCCGTATGAAAGAAAATTTCCTCACGCGCTTGCTCCACATTGGTATTGCACCATTTTGTATCAGGATTATGGTCAAACAGGTAGGCGCTGCCCTCATGGTCATTGGCACCGGTAGGTCCACTCTCGTATATAACATTAATGAGTTGAGGCTGTCCAAATGCCTTCTTTGCCGTCACATCCATAGTCGAGCCGACGGTTATATTTTCCTGGTCCGACCAGTCACCAACGAACATAAAGCCGTCGCACATTACTGCGCCGCCATGGGTGTAGGACTCATTTCCGTTTATATACAATGCCTGATCAGCGGCTGCTTCGTACGCTGCCCTCTTATCCGCATCACTAGGATTCGCTGTCAGGCCCATACGGAAATATGCAGTTAGCCAATCATCGCTTATAACTTCTGCATCCACATACCGGCCATCGCAGCTTCCCTTCCAGTTTTCCATGCCGCCGCCCAGCATGCTTTTCTGCACCTGACCGCCCAAAGCACAGAAGAAATCGGAATAGCCGGATGCCATAAAGGTTGCATCCGTCAATGCGTCCCTATCCGCATGTTTGGTAGATCCAGCACCAGCCAATTGCGTACCATCCGCCCTATTATCGAAAACAGCGGCATCTCCGCCCAGCACATAAACGTGTCCGGTGGGGCAACCTGCCAGACCGCCGCCAAAGCCACGGGCATGGTTATTTGTCGCCAGTATCTTTTCGATATACAGGTAAGCACCCTCTGTACAGAAAATTCCGCCACCGCCCCAGTCTTCACTCTGCGCAATGGAGTTATTGTTGATGTATCCTTTGGTGATCTGTACGATGGCTCCAACTTCTCGAATTGAGATACCAGCGCCCTCTTTCTGGTGCCCTGCAATGCCACAGCCCACTTCGTTACGGTTCGCACAGATGTAGCCGCCGTTCATTGTGAGCGTAGCATTGCTGCTTTTCCCTTTCACACATATACCGGCGCCACTACTGGCCATATTGCCTGTGATATATCCGCCATTAAGTGTCAGATTGGATTCTTTTTCCAGTCGGATTCCTCCACCGCCATCCTCATTAAAATGTGCACCTTCGCAACTGCCAGTCTGCGCTTTGTTGTTTGTCACATATCCACTGTCCATCGTAACTGCAGAGGAATCTTTACAATAGAGGCCACCGCCGTTTTTCTCAGATTCATTTCCGGTGATGTAACCGCCACTGATCGTTACACTTGTTGTAGAACCAAACAATGCCACCGCACCGCCGCCGGCATCCAAGCTAATCGTTTCCCCGTTCGCACCCGTTCCTTCAATACCGCCTTCTTTTACGGAACGATTGCCCGCAAGCACTGCCGAATCGCTAACCGTAAGGGTACCGTCCTTCATATAAACCGCACCGCCGTAGCCGCCTTTTGCGCTGTTGTCGAAAAGGTAGCCGCCATTCAACGCAACACTACCGCCTTGTGCATAAATTGCGCCACCGCCGCCCTTGGAGTTCGTCCTAGCCGAGTTCCTGAAAATATAACCGCCCGATACAGTAACGTTAGCACCCTCCGAATAAATGGCTCCGCCAAAGCCGTAGGCAGTCTTGCCATCGGAGGCAGGCGAATCGAAGGAAGCGGTATTTTCAAAAATACACCCGCCAGTTATATTAATAGTACTTCCGGTTTTAGCGGAAATCGCACCGCCGTTACCGTGCGATGTATTGCTATAAATATAGCCACCGGTTATATTGATGGTTGTCGGGCTCTTGGCGCTGATTGCGGCCCCACCCCCAATTTCATTAACGGAATTGCTGCAGATGTATCCGCCGTCAATTTGCACTGTGCTGCCTGGTGAATCGCAATAGATGGCACTCTTGCTGCTGTTGCAGATTTTGCCGCCCTTAATAATCAGTTTCGCTGCGTCATCTGACATCCAGAAAATCGATTTCCCTATTCCATTTCCATCCAGAGTACCGACACTCACTTCTTGTGGTACCGAGGGCACAGGAACCTCATACTGATACACCGTTTCTGTTGTTTTGCCTGTGTTCGAATCCGTTACTTCGGATTTAGTGACATAATAGGTTAAGGTTCCGTTTTCATAAGATGCCGTGTTTCCATACTTATTCCCTGTACTTTTTGTTCCTACCGGAGCGACGCTGTTTTCTTCTATGCCTTGCGTCCCATCCTCGATAGTAAGCGTTACCCCCTTTAAAATCTTAAAAAGGCTTTCCTCGGTATTTTCACTACTATTACTATTGTTGGTAAGTGTTTTCCCGTTCAGATTCATGGTCACGTTTTTGCCTGCCGGTATTTCCAACGGTGCGTCTACAACAGAAAAACTATCACCAAGTTTAATTTTAATGTTATCTTCTGGGCTTCTTAGTGCACTGCGCAATTCATCTTCACTGGAAACCAGCGCCCAATCACCGTCCATCTCTAACGCAAGCATTGCAGCCTCGCACATTTGGCTCCGTTCCGATACCGAGCAATAGCCCACGAAGGATGCATCATTTCTGGCAACTCTCTGGCTGACGACCGTACCGTCCTCATCGGCCATCACGATCGTCAGAACACCCTCTTTGATCTCCGTGACAATGCCCACGGACAGACGGCCTTCCCCGTTCTGCCCATCCAATGCCAGAAATACCAGAGTGCCAGCCGCAATTGCTTCCGCATCCCGCCGGAACAGGTCCGCAATCTCCAGAAGCTCCGCCCAATCCTGACCCTCCTCAGGTCTCGGCAGCGCCTCCTCGGAAACCTCAGCGTAATCCAGGCAAAATTCTGCCAGAAGCCGGTTCCAGCAAAACGCCCCGCTGTCCTCACCACGCAAGGAATATCCTAACAACGCCTTGGCAGCGGATGCCATATCCTCAGCCCGGTCCCCGGTGGGGTCAGGCAGCTTCGCTGCTTCCCTCCAGTCCCCCCACAGCTTCACACGGGTATCCGGATCCGGAAGGGTATCTTCCTGCGCTTCTTCCTGGTTTGTGCCGACAGCATCCTCGGCATTCTCAGAGGGCGCATCCGCTTCCTGCCCGGAATTTTCCTCTTCCTGGTTTGTGCCGACAGCATCCCCAGCATTCTCAGAGGGCGCATCCGCTTCCTGCCCGGAATTTTCCTCCATCAGGCAATAGCCCACGAAGGATGCATCATTTCTAGCAACGCTCTGGCTGACGACCGTACCGTCCTCATCGGCCATCACGATCGTCAGAACACCCTCTTCGATCTCCGTGACAATGCCCACGGACAGACGGCCTTCCCCGTTCTGCCCATCCAATGCCAGAAATACCAGAGTGCCAGCCGCAATTGCTTCCGCATCCCGCCGGAACAGGTCCGCAATCTCCAGAAGCT
>JAGBEM010000253.1 GCA_017936985.1 Oscillospiraceae bacterium | reverse complement strand
GGTTGCTTTCGGCAGTTCACCGACAGGACCTGATGCGAACATGCTCTTGTCCCATTTGCTGACGTCCGTGATCGTGTAGATGCTCCCGTCATCGCAGGCAATTCTATCACCTGCCTGTGGTTCATATCTTGAGCCGTCTGCGGGGAGCTGCACCGTGTCAGTCGCTTGTTCCTGCTGAGAGGGTGCGGTTGTAATTCTGACCGAATTATCACTTGCCTGGTAGACAACGGTTGCGCCTACCAAGCTACCGATATCAGCAAGTCTCACATAGTTGTATCCCTCGATGGTGTAGGCTTCAACCTCAACTGCCTGGTCATTTACATAGAACTTCTGCGTACTTGGAATTGCTTTGAGATACTCGACTGCCGCATGTGCAACAGGGCTGGTCAACATTGTGCCTACCAGGAGGCCCGCGGCAACCAGTGCATGACTTCTCTTTCTGCTCATATATTCTTTCCTCCTTCATTTGTTTTGCGCCTTTGGCAAGCAAAACAATACCGAAGGAATTTTGATAAGTCGAGAAGAAGTTCAAGTCAATGTGGAGAAAAAACGCCCGCGAAAAGAAGCAAATTAGACAACCTCCACGGCACGAACGCACCAACGCAGATCACTCTCGTTGCGGACGCAAGTATAGAGCGTAATCATGTTCTCTGTAGTGGACACCAAGTTACTTCTGTCGGTTTCGCTGACCTTGGAAACGGATACCACTTCATAATTTCTTGTTCCGAGCTTCGTGGTCAAAGTAATCTTGTCTCCCAGCTCCAGTGTGTGGATTTTGCCAAAGTGATTGTTCACACCACGATTGTGGGCTGCCAGCGCAACATTACCCTCCCAGATGGAAGTTTCCTTGAAGTGACCTGCGCCTTTCTTCAGCGATGCGCTATCCGTACCCTGATAAATTTTAACGCTTAGATCGATGGCGGGGATTTTGAGGATGCCAAGATGACCAGCACTATAATAGAGCTCATCGGTGACCTCGGTGTATCCGTGTGCCGTGGTAGTAGACACGCCGGAATACAGAGGGACTGTTGTACCGGGAGCAATAATAGCTGCGGCGTTGCCATTCACAACTGCACCGGTGACGGCCATGCCTCCAGGAGCAAGGTTCGGTGTCAGGTATTCGCCGCTCCAGAGAAGATTGCTGGTGTTGCTGCCAAATGTAGGCGGGATCAGCGCAGCATTTTTGCTGACGTCTTCGTTCTTGGCTACACCACCATCAGGTGTTTGAACGACTTCGATAGAGGTGGATTTTCCGAAATTGGGGCCATCCGGAGCATCAATCGTGTACTCCAGCGCACTTGCGGGAACTGTCAGACTTGTTGCAAGACAAAACATGGCAAGAAGAGCAGGAAGCTTTCTCATTCACTTTCACCCTCACTTTCATCTGTTTCATTGCGCCGCTTGACGAACAGCGCAACACCAATGCCACCGCCGACTGCCACGATCACGCCCAGGGGAATTGCAATGTAAGCCCAGTTAAACTCAACGGGGTTTTCAACTGTGTTCTGCACATTCTCCGGGGGAACCAGCGGGGTGCCTTCAAAGATGGCGACATATCGCACTCTGTTCAGAGCGATCCGGCTCACTGTACCAGTGTAGTCCGCAGTCACATTATATCCCTTCACATAACTGCTGGTGGTGCTTCCGGTATAGGTGGCTACTGCCGTATATCGGTCGCCCATCGCATAGCCATCGACATTGGCAGTATTATCGGTCTGCCAGTCAATATTCTGGAGCGTCAGAGTCTTTCCATTGTCTTCAATGGTTTTAGGGATGTACTGAGTATCCTGGCCTACCAGATTAGGGTAGGATCGGGTTGCGGAAACTTCCTTGGTGGCGCTTCCATACCCGGCCACTTCGACCTGGACAGTATCAAGGCGCAGCGTCAGCGTTCCGATCAGGCCATCCTCAGTAATGAACTCTTTCTGCTGGGGCAGCAGAGCCAGAACAGACTCCATGTCTTTCTTTTTGCTCTCCAAAACGACTGTTTCCGTATGTTCACGACTCTCGTTTTCCGGAAGCTCCTGCTTCAGTAGGTCAGTCAGGGTATAGTGGAACCCGTCCTGCTCAAAATCGGAGCGAGGGATACCCGCAGGATCATCGTCAGGCGCAAGGTCATAGATTTTCCGAAGATCGGTACCATCCTCGTTGCGCGTGATGGACGTAGGATAGCAAACATCGGGGACTTCTGCGGCCATTGCCGCAGGGGTAATTGCCGCGGTCAGCATAAGTGCCACCGTGCAAATGGTCAGTAATTTCTTCATTGTTGATTCCTCCTCACATTTTCATGGAAGGCCCAGGCTGTTCCGCTGCCTGCTGGCCGCGCTGAGGGAGCTGTTCCAGTTCCTGATGATATGCGTCCAGAACGGCCTGGTCGAACTGCTGTCTGAATTCCTTGGTGCAGGGGAAGCAGGCATCCCTATGCTCCTCGCCAACTTTGTAGCTGGGCATGGAGACAAAGGGGCCATTGGGGCCATTCATCACCTTTACATTGGGGATGGCAAAACAGCCATTCAGGTTCACCGAGGCAAAGGCGAGGATATTGCCGCTGGTTCGGATGGAGTTGATTCTGACCGCCACTTCGGTGGGCAGAATCTGTCTGGCCTGAGCCTGCTCGTTGCTGGCTCCCTGGTTTTCCACGGGAGCATTAGGGGTCTGATTCTTTTTCATCTTTCATTCTTCTCCTTCTGTTCTTTGAGTTCTTTGGTGTTCTGCTCCAGCTGGTGATATGCCCAAGGTGTCACCTCTGAAAACTTATACCTCCCTTTCCGGGTGAAAGTATCCACCTTAAACTTCAGCACCAAAGGGTATCTATAATCACGCCCGGTTACCGAATATCGACGCTCGAACTCGGCCGGGGATACCCAACCTACGCCTGCAACGTAGATCCACTTGATGGCGGACTTATAGTCGCCGGGCTTATCAGGCCAAAGGAATTTATCTGTTGCATGCTTTGTCTCCGACTTCGGAGCGGGAATGATTCGGTTGTCATCAAGGCAATAGCGAATGCCAAGTGCATCGACAGCCTCTCGGCCAATGTCCACCAACATGGGTTCCTCACGCCAAACAGGGTGCTTGAAGGCTTCAGTCATAAGAACATCTTCGCCGGCAATATCGTCAGGGAAGAGACGAACACAGCGGACGATGCCGATTCTATCTTCTCCGTTGGTCAAACCGAATTCTTTCACAACAGAGAGCGGGAGGTTGCTATAATGCTTGATTGCAGCTTCAAAGCTCAGGAAACTACAAAACCTCCAGCCCGTTACACCTTTAGGGTCGTAACCAAGCCGGAGGTCATCGATGACATAGTAAGAGTATTTCATTGTTTCACCCCATTGTAATATCTTGTTTGTTGGGTTCGGGCTGCGGAGAGCGAATCTCCTCCAACTTCTGCTTTGCCCAGTCCGGCAAACATTCGTCCTTGATCACACCGAGGAAATCATGTCGATTCCAGCGAGTCTGTTCACCATCAGACAGGCAAATGCCATACACAGCGCGTCCAGATGCATTGGGATTGCATCCAAATCCGCCTGTTGCCAACCACAGTTGATTTTCAGGAGCCCAATACGATTCTTTCAGGGTATTGGGACTCATCACCAAGACCTTCCCCTCCAGTTCCTGTTGCAGAGTTTCGCAATGTTCACGGCCAAAGAGATGCAGATTCTCCATTTCTCGGAGAAACTGACTGACAAACCCATCCAGCACGGCAGGATGACTGGTTACGATAAAACTTGAATTCGCTTCTGACTTTGGAATGAATATTCCCTGTGCCCATGCCTTATTTTCCGGGTGGAATCTTCCATCGTACTGGAGCTGCTGAATGGTATTTGCCAGAACCCAGCCTGTTCTCTTGAACCCGTATTTCTGTATGATGTCGGTCACGCACTCAGGTTTAAGATTCATCCCATCGAAATCCCTGCGAATCATTTTTTCGATGTCTTCCTTGCAGGCGATATTTGCATAGTGACTTTGGCGCCACATATCAATCTCGTCATACCGCCCTGCTTCAGAAAGGGAACTCTGGTATAGATAGGTTTTATTCTCCATAAACGACATCACCCTGGCTCATATGCTTTGCAAGTTCCACTACACAGCCTTCACTCGCAATGAAAGCGTCCAGCAGATTGCCGGGGATATCGTCGAGACTGTACTTGGGGGCAGATTCAAAAATGCTGATATGTCCGCTCTTCTTGTCGATTACCACATTCAGAGCTGAACGCTTTGCAAAGCCAGCTTTTTCACGAACCCATTCAGGCAAAGTGATATCCTGTCTGCCGGTCACGGTACCGTCGATACATTCTGCGGCGTTTTCAGGGTCATCACACTCGCCGCAGATTTCGACCAGATGGTCAATGAGTTTATCCCCGTATGAGTAAAGCTCGTCGACCAGTCGGAAGACCTGCATGGCATCCATCTTGCCGGGATGCAGAATTACTACACCCTCTAGTGCGTGCGCAGAAAGCTCACCGTCCAAATTGGCGGTCAGAATCGCTTCGCCCATATGAAACATGTTCTCGATAAAGCTCTCCATAGCCTTATCGATGGTATGGTCATTCATTCTTTTTTTCTCCTTTTCTGATAGTTGGGTTACCCTCTCTGGACTTCTTTGGCCAAGCCAACAGAGAGATACAAGAGTGCGCTTTTCTGCGCCTCCAATGAAAGGGAAGAGAGGAAGTTGTGCAGGGATGCCTCACTAATGGCCTCGTCTACTCTCGCGTCATCTCTGTCGATGCAGTTGTCACAGATCTTCTCCCGTTTGACAACGACGACGTTGCCCTCTCTGGTAAAGCTCACCAGATCATTTCG
>JAGBEM010000020.1 GCA_017936985.1 Oscillospiraceae bacterium | reverse complement strand
GGAGCTGTTAAGCCTTCCCCTGGGGGAAGGTGGCCGAGCGTAAGCGAGGTCGGATGAGGGGCAGTCCTGCACCGATTATTGCAACATCTCAGTAAAATTGGTTCTTGTTTTGCCCTCATCAGTCAAAAATCAGAGATTTTTTCCAGCTTCTCCCAGGAGAAGCCTTTGGGCGCTGCCGCGCCATAGCGGCCATCTAACAGCTCCATAAACTGAAATTTGAAAACCAGCACCGAAAAGGGCGTGCCTGTTCGGCACGCCCCCTTATGTATTGGCGGACCGTTCCCTGCCCGCCTTTTTCGCGTCACACCGTTGCGCTCTACGGCGACACACTTGACAAAGATGTACGGTATTTTTCTGTCGTCACAGCTTAAAAACTGTACTTTCTTTGTCCAACGCTATTATGTGCACCCCCGCAAAGAATATACCGGCAGCCGTAAAATTTTTGGCTGCCGGTCATTTCCTTATTTATCCAAATGCACATTCAAATGGGGATAGGTCATTTCAATTCCCTGGGCATCGAACACTTCCTTGATTCTGTGGGTGATGGCAAAATGCACATCCCAGTAATCGGCGGTAGCTGTCCAGACCCGGATCACATAGCTGATGGCGCTGTCGCCGTAGTTGGTAACGGAGATAAACGGCGCAGGCTCTGCCAGAACGCCTTCCACCGCAGCCGCTTCCCGCAGCGCTGCCTCTACCTTTTCCACAGGTGCATTGTAGGATGCGCTAATAGCAACATCTACCCGGCGTGTGCCGGTAACAGAGTAATTAACGATCTCCGCGGCGACCACTGCACTGTTGGGGATAGAAACCAGCTTGTTGTCCGGTGTCACCAGCTTGGTGTAGGCGATGCCCACTTCCTGTACTGTGCCGGACTGTCCGGCGATCTCCACATAGTCCCCGGATCCAAAAGGATGGGTGTACAGCAGGGTAAATCCGCCGATCACATTGCCCAACAGATTCTGCAGTGCCAGAGAAACTGCCAGCGTTGCCACCGATGCCAGTGCCACGATGCCCGTCACATCCACGCCCAAGGAAGATGCCACCATCAATGCCAGCAGGATGTACAGCACAGATTTAATAAGTGTCCGGATCAGGCTGTGCGCCGCCTTTTCCAGTTTGGATTTTTCCAGTGCCTTATTGACGATCTTCATAATAATGCGGCAGATCAAAATGCCAACTACCGCCAGGATCACAGCAAACAACACACGGCTGGCTAAGCTCGCGCCCTGATTCACTGCCCAATTTTTCAGTGTTTCCCACATATTTTTACTCCTTTTACAGTTGATTCTTCCATTATACCAGCTTTTTTCTCAGAATCAAGAGTCGCTTAAGACCATCTTAAAAAACTTCCTCTTTTCTAAACTGCATTTTCCTGCTATAATAGGAGCAACCATTCCTACAAAGTTTGGCAGGAGGCGACTTTATGTACAACATTTTGATCTGCGATGACCAGAAGGACATCGTCAGCGCTTTGAAAATATATCTTGCACCGGAGGGCTACCGGCTTTTTGAAGCCTACAACGGCCGCCAGGCATTGGAGATCGTAAACCGCGAGGATATCCACCTGATTTTGCTGGACATCATGATGCCCATTATGGACGGCATCACTGCCACTGCAAAGATCCGGGAAGTTTCCAATGTGCCCATCATCTTCCTCACCGCCAAATCTGAGACCGGCGACATGGTAAAAGGCTTGAACGCCGGAGCAGACGATTATATCACCAAGCCCTTCGTGCCTGCGGAGGTTCTGGCCCGGGTCCGTTCCCAGCTTCGCCGTTATGCCAGCCTGGGCAGCCGTCCGGCAGAAACAGAGGATACCCTGACTATTGGCGCAATCACGCTGGACGACCGGACAAAAACCGTCACCGTTGATGGCACCGAAGTGAGTCTTACCCCCACCGAGTACAGTATCCTGCACCTGTTAATGGCCAACCCCGGCACTGTCTATTCCACCAAAGCCCTTTATGAGGCCGTGTGGCAGGAAACCGCCCTGGGCAGTGAAGGCGCTGTTGCCGTACATATCCGCCATCTCCGGGAAAAGATCGAGATCGACCCCTCTGAACCCCGGTATCTGAAGGTAGTCTGGGGACAGGGCTATAAGATAGAAGGAGAACACCCATGAAGCATGGCATCGTTGTAAAATTCCTGGTGATCCTGCTGACCAGTCTGAGTCTTTTATCGGCAGCCTTTGGTGGCGCAGGTATTTATGCCATGGAATCTGCAGATCTGTATGTCAACGGCATCGACTCTTTGCAGGATCAGCAGTATGATACCCTGGCAAGATCCATCGCCAGAAGCTATGCTACCCTTTATGCCGTTGAAAACTTAGGTAACCTGTCTTACTCTATGCGGCAATCCCTGTACACGGATCCATCGAGCCGTTCCGACACCGAGCACTGGACTGTCAAACTGGTGCAAGGCGACGAAGTCCTTGTAGAACCCGTTTCTCTGCCCCATTGCACTTTCGTCCACGAATATTCCGTCACACCGGAATATCCCATTACGATCTATCCCCAGGAAACACCGGAAAAACCGGAGAACGATGACAGTGACCCAAACCAAGAACCTACTGAACCTGTTTACGAAGAGCCCACCGTTCCCCCCGGCTATCTCTACCGGCGAACGGAAAATTTCTGGAACAACGGTCAGCTAGACTCTTATGAGCTGTATTATTACGAAGCACCGGAATATAAAGTCACAGTATATCTCCAGGAGCAGGTGCTGAGCAACAGTTCTTTGTACCTGCTTACCACCATGTTCCCCTACCGCTATACTTTTATTACCGTACTGGCTCTGGGCTTGGTTTTCAGTGCTGTCGGCATCGTTTTTCTGTGCTGGAGCGCCGGCAGAGCCAAAGATGGCAGCATCCGCCCCGGTGGACTGAATCTCATTCCTCTGGATGTATACGCCTTTGTCACCTCCTTCGGTATATATCTGCTGTCGCTGCTGTACCAATCTCTCAGCCGTTGGATCAGCAACGAAGGCCTGCATCCCGGCAGTCTTAGCTTTATGGGTCTGATCCTGCTCAGCGTCATTTTGCTAAGCCTGGCTTTGCTATATGCCATCGCAGCCCAGATCAAGGTTAAAGATCATTACTGGTGGTATCATAGCCTGATCGGTTTTGTGCTGACTTGGGTATACCGGGGGCTTCGTCTGCTGGCATTGGGTATCCGAAGGCTGACCCGTATGATGCACGTTATCTGGCAGTGGTTGTTGGTGGCACTTACCATGACCGCCTGCACTGTCACCTTTATCTTGCTGGCAATCAATCACGGTGGCATTTTTATTCTGCTGACGATTCTTTGCATCCTTTGCTGTATCGGTGTGCTTTGCTATGGTGGTTATGCCTTCGGCACCCTGCTGACGGGTGTCAAGAAAATGGCAAAAGGCGATCTAAGTCACCAGATCCCCACCTCCTACCTGATCGGCAGCTTCCGGGAGTTTGCCCTGCAGCTGAACGCCCTGTCCGGCACCGCAAAGGATACCGCCCAAAAGCATATGCGCTCTGAGCGGATGAAAACCGAGCTGATCACCAATGTGACCCACGACATCAAAACCCCTCTAACCTCCATCATCAATTTCGTGGATCTGCTGCAGCGGGAACCGGATTCTGAAAATGCCAAGCAATATCTGCAGATCCTTTCCCGACAATCTTTGCAAATGAAGCGTCTGATCAACGATCTGATCGAATTGAGCAAGGCTGCCTCCGGTTCTTTGACCGTTAATTTGTCATCCATGGATGCAGTGGAAACTGTCAACCAGGCGCTGGGTGAGTTTTCCGACAAATTGGATTCTGCCGAACTGATTCCTGTTTTCCGGCATCCGGAAGAAAATATCCAGATCCTGGCAGATGGCCGTCTTGCCTGGCGGGTGCTCAGCAACCTCTTGGGCAATGCAGTCAAATACGCTATGCCCGGCACCCGACTGTATATCGACCTTTCCAAATTTGACAATACCGTTCTGCTTTCTCTGAAGAATGTGTCCCGCCAGGCCCTGAATACCAGTGCCGAAGATCTGATGGAGCGTTTTGTCCAGGGGGATTCGTCCCGCAGCAGTGACGGCAGCGGTCTGGGGTTGAATATTGCCAAAACCCTGATGGAGCTGCAAAACGGCAAGCTGCAGCTGCTGGTGGATGGCGACCTGTTTAAGGTCACACTGGTTTTCCCTGCCGCAGAGTAATATCTGTTCACAGTTTTGTCGCTTTTTGTTTTCAATTTGGTTATTTGCCGTTCAAAACAGCAGATTATCTTAATAACAGAAAGGTTACGGAAGCCGTGAGCCGTAGTCTTTCTAGTCGTAGATCCCTTTTTTCTACCTCTCTTCTTTC
>JAGBEM010000252.1 GCA_017936985.1 Oscillospiraceae bacterium | reverse complement strand
GTTTTCATAATCAAAGGACAAAACCACATCCTTAGCGCACCGCCGGAAGGCATAGTATGCATCCTTAGGTTTGTTGTAATAGTCGATGATTGCCCAACCGGAGCTGGCAGGCCAACAGTCGTTCATCATCCAGAAAATAATGCCGGAAGAAAACCACATTTCCCGACGCACCTGCTCCATAGACAGTCGGATCCACTCATACTGCATGTATTTCAGTTTGAAATACTTATCCTCGGGCGAAGTGAATGCACCAAGCAGTTTTTTTGCAGAAATATTGGTGGTATCCCAAATGGAAACAGCAAGACCGGGATTGTTTTTGGTGTGATAATTCCACATGGCGTCATCATCACCAAAAATATCCGCTTCTGTCATGATTTTCCCCAATGTGTTTCTGCATGCCGCACCGAACTGGGGCTCTTCTGCAATAAACCGTGCCCGAAGCTTTTTCCAGTAGTCCCGGTAATCGCTGCAATCTGCCTCTAAAAGGTAGGGAAGTATTAGGTCGCCCAAAAACTGGGTGTTGTGAGTGGTGCCGACGGTGTTGGATGCGTACTTGTTGCCACCAAAGGGGCTGGACGGAAGAAAGGGCCGATGAGGGTCCAAGCGGTAAAGAACCGGAGCAATCCCGTAAAAAGCGGAAGTCCGTCCGTTATAATTCACATCTGTATCCTTACCGTTTACAGCATTCTCGTTGTCTCCGCTCCACCACATGAGACAGGGTTGATTGCGGATCAGCTTTGCAGCATACGAGGCTTCCTGCTGCAACTGCTCCACAAACCAGTCCTGCTCCTCGGGATACTGGCCGCAAGCCATGAGAAAGTCCTGGGTCACCAAGATGCCCAATCGGGAACATTCTGTGTAAAAATGCCGGCTTTCAAAAGCACCGCCGCCCCAGATACGCAGCATATTTACGCCACCCTGGGCACAGAGCTCCAACAACTCTGTGATTTTTTTGTCGGTGGAACCACAGCAAAACGGTGTCGTGGGCACCCAGTTAGCTCCCATACACAGAATTCTTTTTCCGTTTATTTTTAGAATAAAACCCGAATGACGTTCATTTTGGTCATATGTTTTGTTGCGGATCGACTGACATTTCTCATAGGCTTCTGAGCCCTTTTCATCAGGAAGCTGCATTATTTTCGCAATTCTAATGCCAAATACTTCCCGGGAAAGCTCGCTGCCGTTTTCATCCCGGATAATCAGGGTATACAGCGGCTGTCTGCCGTAGCCTCTGGGATACCAGAGCTTTGCTTTAGGAATATCCATACAGATTTGTATGAATTTCTCATCACAATAGCGGGACAGACAAGCACACTCCGTGCCGCTGGGAGACAGAACGCTGAGATTTACAATTCCGTCTGCCGAAAGATCATCAAATGTCAAATCCATGCCAATTTCTGCCGAATCAGAATCTGCGTATTTTGTGTAAACATAGGTGCTTGCAATGCGGATTTCATTCTTTTTATAAGTGCGGATTTCTACATCACCGCATATTCCGCAGCTGACAAACCGTGCTACCCAGTCCCAGCCGTAGGTACATTGGGGTCGTCGGGTGTTCATTCTCTCTGTGGTAAAGGCTCCGTTGTAGCGGGGCATATCTTTTACGGCAGTGATGGGGGATGTGAAATGCACGGACAACAGGTTTTTTCCATGCATGAGCTTTCCTGTGATATCAAAGGAGTGGGCAATAAATCCGTTTTTGGTGGTCGCAAGCTTTTCGCCATTTAAGAAGATGTCGCAGTAGGTGTCCAGCCGTTCAAAGCAGAGGGTGTGATTCTCACCATCAGCCGGTGCGAAGTCAAATTCCTTTTCATATACATAATCTGCATTCTCAAAAGCTTCTGCTTTGTCTGCGTTGTCTCTCCAAAAAATATCCTTTGGCAGCCTGCCGCAGGTAATCAAATCATGGATAGAAGAACCGGGAACCGTTCCCAAAAAAGAGAAAATCTCTCCATCATTTATGCACTTGCCGTTCCATTGACCATTGAGCGTGTAGCGTTTCATATAAAGTACAACCTTTCCTATATGTAATACGAGGTGAACATCTAATTATAGGGATCTACTTTGTTTCCTCACAGGGTGAGCATCCGAATTGTTTTAAATAGGCACGATAAAAGGACGAGTAATCATGGAATCCGCATTGGGCATGAACAGCGGTGGGTTTCTCTCCTTTCAGCAGCAACTCCTTTGCTATCATAAGGCGTTTGACTGTGATGTAATGCCAGACAGTTGAACCGGTAGCTTTTTTAAACAGGCGGCAGAGATGTGGTTTGCTGATATAATATTCACTGCAAATGGCATCCAGAGAGATTTGTGAAGACAGATTATTGTTTATGTAGCGCAGAATGCGGTATTCCAGTGTATCTGCGGAGGAATCCGAGTCCCTTTCCAGTGTGATGCTAATATGGTACAGTTCATTGAGAAGCGGGAGCAAACCGGAAATAAGATTTGCTCTGGTATTTCCAATGGGGGACATAATGATGTCCCAATACGGTTGGCAGCCCGCTTTAAACAGGTGACTTTTGTACAGATTGTTTTTTCCCATCTTTCGCTGGAGAAACGGTGCCAAGAGATAGCTGCCAAT
>JAGBEM010000251.1 GCA_017936985.1 Oscillospiraceae bacterium | reverse complement strand
GCCGGTGACATTAAAGGTCATAGAATAGGCGCAGGGGTACAGATTCATCTCGTGGAGGTCTTCAAAATTATAGATATTGGTCAGGATCCGCCGGGAGGCAGGGTTATGCTTCAAATCGTAGAGTACCCGGTCCACCTGGTCAAATTCGCCCTCTTTATACTGGTGTTTCAGCCCTAACTGGTAGCCGTAGGCCTTGCCGATGGTACCATCGTCGCCTGCCCACTCGTCCCAGACATGGCTGCCCAGGTCGCAGATCCGGTTAGACTTCTTCTGCCAGATCCACAAAAGCTCATCCACAGCACTTTTCCAGTATGTACGGCGCAGCGTCATAATGGGAAATTCTTCCGCCAGATTATAGCGGTTCACCACACCAAATTTTTTGATGGTATGTGCCGGGGTGCCGTCCGCCCACTTAGGACGCACCTCCAGGGCTTCGTCGGAAAAACCGTTCTCCAAAATATCCAGGCAAGTTGCGCAGTAGATCTCATCTGCTCTGCTCATATCAGTCACACCTTTTTCTCTGTTGTTGACATTTTATGGAATTTTTGATAAACTACTGTTGCGCAGTTTGTTGCGCAATATAACAGATACATTATAGCACACCTTCGCGGAATTTACCATAGGGAGATTCATTTTTTATGGCGCAGAAACACAACATTACCATTGACGACGTTGCCAAAGATCTGGGTGTATCCAAAACCACCGTTTCCCGGGCTATTTCCGGCAAGGGCCGCATCAGTGATGCCACCCGGGAAAAGGTTATGGAATATATTCAGCAGTGCAACTATCGCCCCAACCCCTCGGCCAGAGGATTGGCTGAAAACAAGACATACAATCTGGCACTGGTCCTGCCGAAATCCTTTATTCAGCTGGATATTCCCTTCTACCGGCACACTATGAACGCCATCTGCGAAGAAGCGTTTATCTGGGATTACAACATTGTGATCTGCCTTTCCACAGAAGAATTCCCGGAATCTCTGCGGCGGACGCTGGACAACCGGAAGGTGGACGGTGTGATCCTTTCCCGTACCGTGGAAAACGACAGTCTTGTGGATATGCTCCGGGAGAGAGATATCCCCTTCTCCACCATCGGCTCGCTGCCGCCCCATGCCCAGGGGTTGGCTACTGTAGAGGCTGACCACGATCAGGTAGGTGGCTGCTGTGCCTTTACACTGGCATTTTTGCAGGGGACCCGAGAGAAGGTTGCACTGTTGGGCAATGATATGCGCTACATCGTCAACCAGAGCCGGTACACCGGCTTTCAGCAGGCTGTTTCTATTCTGAAATACCCTGAAGAGAACATTTTCCAGCGCACCGGGCTAGGCAAGAAAAGCACCTGTGCTGCGGCTGTTCGGGAGCTTTT
This sequence comes from Oscillospiraceae bacterium, assembly GCA_017936985.1. Next base: position 27,734 of record JAGBEM010000251.1, on the reverse strand, counting down.
GGCCCAAGGTGTGCGGCGTTTTCTGTGCATGGATGACGATATTTGCCTTTACGCCCTGGCGGCGTTGATGGAAGCCGGTATGAAAGTACCGGAGGATGTGCAGATTGCATCCTTAAGCGACAGCGAAAAGCTGGACGCCTGTCCGATCCCTATTTCCGCACTGCATTTTGACGCAGCGGAATTGGGCAAAACTGCCTGCCGGGAGCTGCTGAGAAGCCTGCGTGAGGAGACCTATGATCCGAAGCCGATTTTGGGGTATCGGATCATTACAAGAGGAAGTACACTATAACAAATCGGATGTGACTTTCCATCTGATTTTGCGAAAAGATCGTTACTTTCTTGTTTCCGAACAAGAAAGTAACCAAAGAAGTCGGCTTAAGAGGCGCTGGAGTCGCGCTCCCGCGCGCCAAATGCGCCCTCTTAAGAATCTCCCGCAGCGCACTAATGATGATTACCTAAATAATAGGAATGCGCTATAGGAGATGTACGCAGGAAAATACAAGGCGCGGTGCTTAACGCACCGCGCCCTTTGTTTATAGGAGGTTCAGCAATTCGTCTGTGTACTGCGCGCCGGTGGCGCCGGTTTTATCGCCAGTGACGGTAACGGTACATTTTGCCATGGCATTTTCCAGCCGCTGGGCTGCTTCGGTCCTGCAGATATGGCGCAGGAGCATGGCTTCCGCCTTGAGGATGGACGACGGATTGGCGTAATCTGCCAGGCCTTCCTCGATCATCCGGGGAGCGGAGCCATGAATGGCTTCAAACATAGCAAACCGATTGCCGATATTGGCGCTGCCGGCAGTTCCTACGCCGCCCTGGATCTGGGCAGCTTCGTCCGTGATGATGTCGCCGTAAAGGTTCGGCAGCACCATGACCTGGAACTGATTGCGGATCGCCGGATTGACCAGGTTGGCCGTCATGATGTCGATATACCAGTCATCAACTGCGATCTCGGGATAATCCGCAGCCACTTCATGGCAGATGGCGGTGAACTTACCGTCGGTTTTCTTCATGATATTGGCCTTGGTAACGATGGAAACACGGGTCTTTCCGTTTTGCCGGGCATAGTCAAAGGCTGCCTTGGCAATACGCCGGGTACCGGCATCGGTGGTGACCTTGAAATCCACCGCCATGCCGGGAAGCTCTACGCCACGGCTGCCAAGGACATATTCGCCCTCGGTATTTTCCCGGTAGAACATCCAATCGATGCCCTCCTCCGGGATGGATACCGGGCGGACATTGGCGTAAAGATCCAGCTCCCGGCGCAGTGTCACATTGGCACTTTCCATTTTGCCGCCCATGGGCGTTGTGGTGGGGCCTTTGAGCAGCACGTCGCAGGTCTTGATCTGTGTCAAAACATCTTCCGGCACCGGTTTGTTCTGAGCCAATCGGTTTTCGATGGTAAGGCCTTCGATCTTCTTCAGCACCACCGAGCCGGCTGCGATCTCATCAGTAAGCAGCTTTTCCAGCACCCGGGAAGCCTGGGCCATAATGATCGGACCGATGCCGTCACCATCGACAAGACCGATGGTGACAATTTCTTTTTTTGTAAAGTCAATTATATCTGCGTTCATGCTTTCGATCCGCTGCAGCTGCTGCTCCAGCAGGATCCGGAAGCTTTCACAAGCCTGATTCACATCCATCATTGTCCGCCCTCCCTGGTGTAGTTCAGCAGGCCGCCACAGAGCAGGATCTTCTGCTGGCGGTCTGTCAGCGTGCATTCGGCAAAGAATTGCTTGCCGGTGGTTTCGTTCCGAACAGCGATCTTTCCTGCTGCCATACCGGCGGCAAGATCAGCAAGCTGCAGCTTATGACCTTGCTCCAGCGCATCGTAATCGGCAGGGTCTGCAAAGGTTAGCGGCAGGATGCCGGCGTTGATCAGATTGGCAGCGTGAATTCGGGCAAAGCTCTTGGCAATGACGCAGCGGATACCTAAGTACATGGGTACCAGGGCGGCATGTTCCCGGGAAGAGCCCTGTCCGTAGTTGCTGCCGCCGATAATAATACCGTCCCCAGCGGCCTTGGCCCGCTCCGGGAAGGTAGGGTCACAGACCTCAAAGCAGAATTGGGACAGGTGCGGAATGTTGGAGCGGTAGGGCAGGATCTTGGCACCGGCCGGCATAATATGGTCGGTAGTGATATTGTCGCCAACTTTCAGCACTGTTTCGGCAGTTAATGTTTGCGCAAAGGCTTTTGCCTTGGGGAATTCTTTGATATTGGGGCCACGAAGAACTTCCACAGATGCGCCATCCTCTGCCGGCGGCAGAACTGCGGAATCATCCACATGGAATTTTTCGGGAAGCTGGATGGCCGGGATCGGCTCCATTGTGGTTGGATCGGTAATAAAGCCTGTCAACGCAGAGGCTGCTGCGGTTTCCGGGGATACCAGGTAGACCTGGCCGTCCTTGGTACCGCTGCGACCAAGGAAATTCCGGTTGAAGGTACGCAAGGACACGCCGCCGGAGCTGGGCGAGAAGCCCATGCCGATACAAGGGCCGCAGGCACATTCCAAAAGCCGGGCACCGCTGGCAAGAATATCGGTCAGTGCGCCGCAATTTGCCAGCTCCGTCAACACCTGACGGGAGCCGGGAGAAATGGACAGGCTGACACCGGGCGCGACTGTTTTACCCTTGAGCATAGCCGCCACTTTCAGCATATCGAAAAGAGAAGAATTGGTGCAGGAGCCGATACACACCTGGTCGACCTTGACATTCTTCAGGCTATCCACACACACCACATTGTCCGGGCTGTGGGGACAGGCGATCATGGGCTTCAAGGAAGACAGGTCGATTTCGATGATGCGGTCATACACAGCATCCTCGTCACTGGCAAGAGGAATATAATCTTCCTCTCTTCCCTGGGCAGCAAGGAAGGCTCTTGTGACCTCGTCGGAGGGGAAAATGGAAGTGGTGGCACCCAGTTCGGTGCCCATATTGGTAATGGTTGCCCGTTCGGGCACGCTCAAGGTGGCAATGCCGGGACCGCCCCATTCAATGATAGCGCCCACGCCGCCCTTAACGGACAGGATCCGCAGCAATTCCAGAGAAGCATCCTTCGCCGTGACAAAAGGACGCAAAGCGCCGGTCAGATGTACCTTGAACATTTTGGGCATGGTGATATAGTATGCGCCGCCGCCCATGGCCACCGCCACATCCATGCCGCCTGCACCGAAGGAGAGCATTCCCAAACCGCCGCCGGTGGGGGTGTGGCTGTCGGAACCGATGAGGGTCTTTCCGGGCTTTCCAAAGCGCTCCAGGTGGACCTGGTGGCAGATGCCGTTGCCAGGACGGGAGAAGTGGACGCCGTGCTTGGCTGCCACAGTCTGTAAGTACCGGTGGTCATCGGCGTTTTCAAAACCGCACTGCAGGGTATTATGATCTACATAGGCGATACTGAATTCGGTTTTTACTCTGGGAACGCCCATGGTTTCAAATTCCAGATAGGCCATCGTGCCGGTGGCATCCTGGGTCAGGGTCTGGTCGATGCGCAGCGCCACCTCGCTGCCGGCTTTCATTTCGCCTGCCACCAAATGGGCGGCGATGATCTTTTGTGCGATGGTTTTACCCATTGTGCTTCAACCCCCTGATCATATGGTCTTTCGCATTTGCAATATGCTGCGTTGTCAGTTCCATGGCCTGATCCGCATTGCCTGCCATCAGTGCATCATAAATGGCACGGTGTTCCAGCTTGGTTTTGGCGGTACGGTTACTGTCCTGCATGGAGATCCGGCGGAAGCGGCGGGTCTTTCTGTGCAGAGGGATCAAGGTATCCATCAGCACCGTTCTGCCGCTGAGCGCACAGATCATGTCGTGAAATTCGTCATCCACCTGCTGCAGGCGGTCGGCATCGCCTTTCTCATGGTAAAATTCCTGCAGATCCACGATATGGGTCAGCTTTTGACGGCCTTCCTCGGTCATGTTCTGGGCGGCATAGTAAGCTGCCAATCCCTCGATGCGCTGGCGGATATTCATAATATCCAGCAGATCTTCCTCGGTAATACCAAGGACAATGCTGCCCTTGCCGGAATCGGCAATGAGCCGCTCCTGCTCCAGACGGCGCAGGGCTTCCCGGATAGGTGTACGGCTGACACCCAACTGCTCCACCAGCTTCAGTTCTGTCAGGATCTCCCCTCTGGGGTAGAAACCGGTGATAATATCGTTTTCCAGCTTTTCAAATACCTGGTCTGCAAGAGAAACGGATTTAAAATCAGCCATTTTCACTTGCCTCCTTATACTTTCTCAAATCTGTCGGGTGCCAGGCGCTCTACCATAGCATCCAGCTCTTTATCCGTCATGACAGTTTGGCGGCCATCCTCATATTCCTGGTCGATCCAGTTTTTCATGGCGACCACGATTGGATCATGCTTCTGGATTTCCTGTCCGTCCGGCTGGCGGAAGTTTTGATTGATCCAGTAAGCGATACCGGCCAGACCGGAGGTCTTGCTGATCTCCACCACTGCAGGGCGGTTCAGCAATTTGCCGGTATCGAATATGGTATAGATCTCAGCATCCTTCAGCAGTCCGTCGGCATGGATGCCTGCACGGGTAGCGTTGAAGCTGCGGCCCACAAAGGGAGTCATGGGTGGAATGTCGTAACCGATATCCTTGCGGAAGAAGTCGGCGATCTCGGTGATGACGGTGGGGTCCATGCCATCCAGAGAACCTCGGAGGGCCGCGTATTCAAAGACCATGGCTTCCAGAGGCACATTACCCGTCCGCTCACCAATACCGAGCAGCGAACAGTTGGCAGCGCAGGCGCCGTAGAGCCAGGCAGTAGAGGCGTTGGCCACGCCCTTATAGAAATCGTTGTGGCCGTGCCACTCCAGACATTCGCTGGGCACATCGGAATAGTGCTGCAGGCCGTAAATGATACCGGCAACGGAACGGGGCATGGCTGCCTCGGTGTAGGGAACGCCGTAGCCCATAGTATCGCAGGCCCGAATCTTAACGGGGATGCCGGCTTCCCTGCTGAGCTTTTGCAGTTCGTTGACGAAAGGCACTACGAAGCCGTAAAAGTCCGCCCGGGTAATGTCCTCCAAATGGCATCTGGGAATGACGCCGGCGGCAAAGGCATCCTTGACTGTGGCAAGGTACATTTCCATCGCCTGGGAACGGGTCATCTTCATCTTTTTGAAAATGTGGTAGTCGCTGCAGCTGACCAGAATACCGGTTTCTTTGATGCCCAAATCCTTAACCAGCTTAAAATCTTCCTTGCTGGCGCGGATCCAGCTGGTGATCTCCGGGAACTTCAGATCCAGCTCCATACACTTTTCGATTGCCTGGCGGTCTTTTTTGCTATAGATGAAAAATTCTGTCTGACGGATGATACCGTAAGGGCCGCCCAGACGGGACAGCAACTTGTAGATGTTGACGATCTGGTCTACAGAATAGGGTTCTACAGACTGCTGACCGTCACGCAGAGAGGTATCAGTGATCCAGATCTCCTCCGGCATATTCATAGGCACCCGGCGGTGGTTGAAGGCCACCTTGGGCACAGTGCCATAGGAATAGATGTCACGCTGCAGATTCGGCTCGGCCACATCCTGGAGGGAGTATTTGTAGGACTTTTTCTCCAGTAGGTTGGTTTTGTTGGATATCTCAAGCATGAGAAGCGCCCCTTTCGCTGTGTTCTTGGATTATTGTATACAATTATACACCTTAGACAGGTTTTGTCAATGCAGAAAATACAGTTGTCCGTGTGCCGCGTTCTTGTAGAAGGTGTACAAATTGGGGTTTTCTATACAATGCACAAAACTCCCCGGCAGCGGATGCTGCCGGGGAATGATCGTTTATTCGATTTTTAGTGCCGATACGATATATCCCTGCACCTGATTCGGAGCAACGCCCAATATCAGCGCAAATTCCGAACTGAGGAGCTTTTCTGCATCCCGGAGGAAATTTTCATCGCACAGGTGGAACTTTCGGCCAGCCGCCGCCTGGGCTTCCTTGTGCCGGTGCAGTGATCCCACCATGCAAATCAGTGCTGCCCGGTCGCCGGAATTGATCAGTTCCCGGTAGACCTGCTTTCTCTGGTTTTCATCCGGGACCCAGCTGTCTTTACGAACCGCATCAGAGACAAGCAATGCATCCAGCTCCTGGCGGCTCATGACCGGACGCAGTTTTGCCAGTGCCGCCTGATTGTGGGCCGGAATATAGTATCTGGCACCGGTCTGCTCCAAAGGTTCCAGCACATAGTACAGAACCTTTTTGCGGTCCACTGTCCGCTCTTCCTGGTCCAAAACACGGCAGACGCCGTGTATACCATACACCACATGATCACCGATCTTGTACATTTGCTTTCCCCTTTCCGCCAATGCAGTTTTTTATATAACAGCATATTAATTATAGCATACAAAGAGAAAAATTTCATGTGGTTATTTTGCCAAAATTTCAACTTTTTTCAGAACACCAGCTCCACATGATAGTGTTCCAGCCAGAAATTGATCTGCAGCAGATAGGCAATGGTCTGAGGTCTGCGCATCAGTTGGCCGTACCAAGGCCAGGGGGCATCCTGTGTGAGAATGCTTTCCGCTTCCGTTTTGGAAATAAGGGCGAATAGCGGTGCATCCTTTTTATCCAGCAGTTTCCGCAGCCGCAGGGAGACCAATTCCAGATACTTAGGATCAAAGGTCTTGGGATAGGGGCTCTTCTTGCGCCACAAGACTTCTTCCGGCAGGTAAGCTGCCATGGCATGGCGCAGCAACCCCTTTTCCTTACCGCGGTAATCTTTAAACTCCCAGGGAACACCATAGAGGTACTCCGCAATTCGGTGGTCGCAGAAGGGCACCCGGACCTCCAGCCCGGAGTACATACTCATCCGGTCTTTGCGATCCAGCAGCGTCTGCATAAACCAGCGCTGGTTCAGATTCACCATTTCTTTCATGCGGCGCTCCCGGGAAGATGTGCCCGGCAGGATGTCACTTTGCCGACAGGTATCCAGATAGCGCTGTTGGACATAGTCCTCCCCATCCAGCTTTTGCGTCAAGGCTGGGGAAAGCAAGCGGCAGCGCTGAGCGGTATTCTGTGCCCATGGGAATCCGTCCCGATCCCTTATCTCCGGATCCCGGTACCAGGGATAGCCGCCGAAGATCTCATCGGCACATTCGCCGGACAAGGCTACAGTCACATGATCCTTGATCTTACGGCAGAATGCCAGCAGAGAAAAATCCACATCCGCCATACCGGGAAGATCCCGGGCTATGGTGGCATCTTCCAAGGCATCCACCAAGTCTTGGGGGGAAAGGATGCACCAGTGGTGGTCGGTATGGAAAGCCGACTGCATCAGGCGGATATAGTGTCCATCGGAGTTGGGCTGGAATTTATTGGGAACAAAGTATTTATCATTATCCACGTAGTCCACGGAAAAGGTGGTGAGCCACTGCCCCTTTTTTGCCATTTCGCCGGCGCAGACTGCAGTGATCAGGCTGGAATCCAGTCCACCGGACAAGAAGGTACCGATGGGAACATCGGAAACTGTTTGCCCAAGGATCGCATCGGTGACCAAGGCACGGACCATCTCGGCAGTTTCTTCAAAATTCTCCCGGTGTTCCCGGTCCTGCAGATACCAGTAGCGCTTTAATTCCAGTTTTCCCTGGGCATAATATCCGCACCAGCCAGGCTCTATCTCCTGTATGCCCCGGAACACGCCGCAGCCGGGCATTCTGCCGGGGCCAAGGAGCAGAATTTCTGCCGCACCCTGTTCGTCCAGTTCCGAGCGGACAGTAGGATATGCGAGAATGGTTTTGATCTCCGAAGCAAAAAGCAGGCCACCCTGATGGAGCTTGTAGAACAAGGGCTTGACACCCATTCGGTCCCGGGCAAGAAACAGCCGTTTTGCGCCATGCTCCCAGACGGCAAAAGCGAAGATACCGTTACACTTTTCCACAACATGGCTGCCCCACTGGGCATAGCCATGCAGAAGCACCTCTGTATCGGAGTGGCCGATAAAATGATGGCCCAGTTTTTCCAGTTCCCGGCGCAGCTGGGGCGTATTGTATAGCTCGCCGTTATAAATAATGGTATAGGTTTCTCCGGCAAATGTAAGCTGCATGGGCTGCGCACCGCCGGTGGGATCAATGACCGCCAACCGGGCATGGAGTAAGGCGCAGGCGCCTTCCTGAAAATACGCAGAAGCATCCGGGCCACGGCGCGTCATGGTGCGCAGCTGGCAGTCAATAACAGCCTGGGCGGCATGCAGATCAAGGATCCCTGCGATCGCACACATAATATTCCTCCTTCCACAAAAGCATATTATGCAGCAGCGGCAAATTTTGGCACGGATAGGCCGGCGGTTCTTTGGTATGCTATGGGCAGGTGATGAAAAATGAAAACAAATAAAGATCTGCTTGGCTCCATTCTGAAAACCACACAAATGGGCCAGATCGGTATTCGCTGTGTGGAAAAGAAGGCTGTCAGCGAAGAAATGAAACAGGCGCTAAAATCCCAGCTGCGGGAATATGACAGCATCGAACGGGAAGCGCAGCAAATCGCGGATATGCGGGGCTGGGAACTGTCGGGACCCAATTCCGGTGTTCGGGCCATGTCGGAAATGATGATCCGCGCGCGGATGAACGGAAAGCGGGCGGATTCCAAGATTGCCGCCATGATGATCCAAGGGAACACCCGGGGCGTGATCAAAGGGCTAAAGAATCTGCACAGCTTTACCCACAAGGATAGCCGGGTGGAAGCCCTGTCTCAGAAGCTGCTGGATCGGGAGAACGAAAACATCAAGCAGATGGAACCGTTTTTGTAAAAGCAAAACCGCATTATGCATACAGCAAAAAACCGGGCGGACCTGCAAGGTCCGCCCGGCGGGTGTTATTGGGAATATTCAGAAGTATCTAATGTAGAATTAGAAGAACTTCTTGCGAGCGACGACCAGAGCAACCACGGAGGTAGCAGCCACGATAGCGGCAGCAACAGCGGTCATGTAGAAGCCGTCAGCGGTAGCAGCTGCAGTATCAGCAGTGTAGATGCACAGGTTTGCCCATGCAGCTTCGTTGTTGCTGGAAGCAACATTGGTCTTACAGACCAGCTTCAGATACTTGTAGCCTTCGATGTTGACATTGAACTCAGCCAGTTCAGCGTCAGTCAGGTGCTCACAGGAGGCCAGCAGTTCAAACTGAGCGTCCTCGCTGTAGGTTGCAGCGGTGGAGCCGTAGACTGCGAAGGTTAGATCCTGAGGCAGCTTCTTGGCATCGACACCGGTCATGTACTCGGTGTTGTTAGCCATACCGGTCATACCGGCAACTGCGTAGAAGTAGTCACCCTTGATGTTGGTCAGGTCGAATACGACGGTAGCGTTGGGCTGCATGGACAGGCCCTTTTCATAGATGGTGGCGGACTTGCCCAGAACGATATCGGTATTCTTGTAGGTCTTGCCATTGGCTTCCAGAGTATCCTTTTCCAGGTGGGTGTAACCGTCAGCAGTGTAGATGCCAGCGCGGTTGAAGAAGTTCACGTTAACGGAGAAGATACGGCCATCGGGGAACTTGGCGTTCTTCTGAACGTGGCTGTAAGCAACATACTTGGGGTTGTCAACCATAATGTGGTTGGCAGCATCCTTGATGTCCTTAGCATACAGGTCGGACAGCCACTGCTTGTTGGTAGCACCCTTCAGGCCCTTGACAGAGGTGCTGGGCTTAACAACGATGGCAGTGCGGACATAAGAAGCAGTGATGGTGGTATCAGCAGTGATGTTCTTGCCGTCCTTATCCCAAGTGCCGGTCAGGCCGGACTTTGCAGGGATGGTGGGCAGAGTAGCGTCAGCGCCGTGCTCCACAGTAGCGGTGGTGTTGTCCAGGCCGGGGATCACAAAGGTGACGGTGTAGGTCTTCTTGGTGTAGACAGCGGTGATGGTGGTGTCGGCAGCGATAGCCTTGCCGTCCTTATCCCATGCGCCGTTGTAGCCTTCCTTAGCAGGAACGGCGGGCATGGTGGCATCCTTGCCAGCCTCGACCTCGATCTCGGTGACGGTAGCGCCGTCGGCTACGAAGGTGACCTTGTAGTAGGTAGCGCCGGCAGCCTTTTCTTCCCACTGTGCGTACAGAGTGACGGAGGGAGCGTCAACAGTCAGGGCGATGGAAGCGCCAGCAGCATAAGCAGTGCCGGTGCCGTCAGCCTTGGTGTTCCAGCCGGTGAAGCTGTAGCCTTCCTTCTCGAAGGTGCAGTTATCAGCGGCGATGGAAGCGGTGGTGTCATTGGTGTTCTCTACATTCTCAGTGTCAACCAGAGTGGTCTTGTTGTCAGCAGTCTTGCCGCCGTTGCCGTCGTAGTTAACGGTGAAGTCGTTCAGTTTGTAAACACAGGCATTGCCCCAAGCAGCATCGCTGCCACCGATCTTATCTGTGGCGCTGACAACCAGCTTCAGGGTCTTGTAATCGGAAATATCCACATTGAACTCGCCGACTTCCCAGCCGTTGATGGTCTCAGACTCAGCCAGCAGAACAAAGCTGGAATCCTTCGCATCGGTAACAGCATTGGGAGAACCGTAAACATAGAAAACGATGGTGTTGGAACCATTCTTGGAGCCGGATGCAGTACCCTTTACGATGGCGCCGTTTACATTGACCTCAACATCTTTGGTGATGTTGGTGGGGTTCACGTTTACGCACTCGTATGTGTAGCCAATGGCAGAATAGAACACATCGTAATCCGTCACATCAAACATAACATACTGCTGATCCTCTGCGCCAACCAGTGCGCTGGGATATACGCCAATGCCGTATTCCTGATATGCAGCCTTATTGCCGAGATAAATGAGCTCGTGATAGTATTTGCCGCCCCAAAGCTCACGGTAATCACCGATTTCATCGGTTCCAGACAGGTGACTGGTTTTGTTGGTCAGACCAGAAATTTTGTTTGTAGTCACCTTGCCGTCACTAATAACAGAGCCATTAGTAACATATGCCTTGCCTCTAATGTTCTTATTCCAAGTAGTAGGCTTGCCTTCGGCTTCGTTACCTGTGCCGATCAGCAGATCAGGATCGGTATCCGCATCATCGCCGTCAACGGACAGATAGGTAACGCCAGCAGGCAGTTCGGAGAATACGCCATCAGCCTTAGATACGTAGGCATTTGCCTGGTAAGCCGTATTTTCGCCTTCAGCGGAAACGCCGACGATGAACATAGCGGAAACCATAGCCAGGACGAGCAGCACGCTCAGGATCTTGCGAGTGGTTTTCATTTTTTGAATTCCTCCTTGTTTTTTATGGGGTTACCGGGGATTGCGCGGTATGTAGCGATAAGTTCTCAACATACTTCGGTTAAAGTATAACATGGTAGTAGATTTTTTGCAATACCTCTTTGGGGAATTTTTACAAATTTTCTTCTCCTTGGAAAACCAAAAGATTCCGCTTGCTCACAGGGAGCTGAGAGAGTAACAAATAATGGTATCGGTGCATATCCTATACAGAAAACCGAAAGGAGGAATTTTTCTGCCAGCCACAGGTTACATACAGGTACGCGCCTTTTCCAGCTTCGCGCAGATCCCATTACAGGATGTTTCCATCACCGTTACCGCCGCCGACGGCACAGCCATCGCCATGGCATTGACAGACCGCAGCGGCAAGATCACGCCCATCAGCTTAACCGTTCCGGAGCTGTCTGCCAGTCAGTCGCCGGACACCGGAGAAGTTCCCTTTACTACCGTCAATCTGACCGCCAGGCTTCGTGGTTACGAGCAGATCACCATAGACGATCTGCAGGTCTTTGCGGACACGGTGACCATCCAGCAATTGGAAATGATCCCGCTGTCGGAATTGCCGGCTGAGTGGAGCAAGTCAGAGAACTTCCCTACCCCGCCGCAAAATCTTTAGGAGGTAGTATATGCCTACCGTCATCCCCTATGTACCTCAGAATATCACTGTACATCTAGGAGCGCCGTCGCAAAGCGCCGCCAATGTGACGGTGCCGTTTATCGATTATGTAAAAAATGTTGCTTCCAGCGAGATCTATCCCACCTGGGAGGAAAGTGCATTAAGAGCCAACATCTTAGCCATCGTTTCCTATGCGCTGAACCGGGTCTACACGGAGTTTTACCGGAGCCGGGGCTATGATTTTGACATTACCAGCTCTACCGCCTACGATCAGTTCTTTGTGAATGGGCGCAGTTATTTTGAGAATGTTTCCCGGATCGTGGATGAACTTTTTAACGACTATCTGCGCAGACCGGGTTTTGTGGAGCCACTGGCAGCCAAATTCTGCAACGGCACTACGGTGACCTGCCAGGGTCTGAGTCAGTGGGGCAGTCAAAACCTGGCACAGCAAGGTCAGTCATCGACCCAAATCCTGCGCAATTACTACGGAAATGTAGAGATCGTGACCAACGCGCCGATTCGGGGCATTACCTCATCCTATCCCGGTACGCCACTGCGTCGGGGCAGCTCCGGGCCAAATGTAGTTGTGATCCAAGTGGAGCTGAACCGGATCGCGCAGAATTACCCAGCCATCCCCAAACTGGCAACAGTAGACGGCATTTTTGGCAGCCGGACGGAAGCGTCTGTCCGGGCATTTCAGCAGATCTTTGATCTGGAGCCCGATGGGATCGTAGGGCCGGGAACCTGGTATGCACTGGTACGGCTGTACACGGCGGTGACCAGGCTTTCTGAGCTGCGCAGTCAAGGGCAGCAGTTTTACAGTGTGGACTGGAGTTATCCAAATTCCTACTACGAGGGCGATACAGGAGAAAACATACGGCTGCTACAGTATATGCTGTCCGTGCTGTCTGCCTACATCACAGAGATCCCCCGGGTTGAGGTGGACGGCATTTTCGGTCCGGCTACACGAGAAGCGGTACTGGCTGCCCAGCGGTGGTTTGGCCTGCCCCAGACAGGTAGCGTGGATGCCGCCACCTGGGATGAGATCTACGACCAGTTTTCCGGCATTGAGACTACCAGCCTGCGGGATGGGGAGCGGTTCCCGAATGTGCAGACTGCGCCGACATCAGCCGCCAACAACCGAACCCGTTACAACCGAACCACGACTATGACACAGTTTCCCGGCATGGATCTGCGGGCCGGGCAACAAGATCCCGTGCGGCAGGAGGTGATCCGATGAGACCGGGTGAATCTTTTGTAGGACAGCCGATCCGCAGCCTGCAGACCATGCTGCGGGTGATCGCACAGACAGAGGAAGCGCAGCCGAGTCTGATCCCGGATGGGATCTATGGCCCGCAAACCATCAGCGCAGTGGCCGCATTTCAGAGAAGCCGGGGGCTGCCGATCACCGGAATCACAGACCAGGAAACCTGGGAGGCAGTGGTTGCGGCTTATGAGCCGGCACTGATCCTGGTAGACGAGGCAGAGCCGATCGCGGTCGTTTTTGAGCCAAACGAGGTTATTACTGCCGGGCAGAGACATCCGAATGTCTATTTAGCTCAGGGGATGCTGATGGTACTGTCACAGGTTTACGGAAGCATCAGCCCGCCGGGGATGAGCGGTGTGCTGGACATTCCCACGGGAGAGTCTCTTTCCTCCTTCCAGCGGCTCAGCGCTCTGCCGGATACCGGGCAGTTGGACCGGATCACATGGAAGCGACTGGCTCTGCACTATCCTGCGGCCGCAAATCTGGCATTGCAGAAAAAATAGCACAGTAATTTACAGATAATTTACCATTTCCGCTTGATTCTTCCTGAAAAAGGCCTATAATAGAAGGGTATGGTCTGTCTTTATGCAGACCCGGAGGAATTTACATGATTATCAAAGACTGGAAAAAGGATATACTGACCATTCCGAACCTGCTGAGCCTGTTCCGGTTGGTACTGATCCCGATCTATATTGTGATCTATCTGAATGCGCAAGATGCCACGGATTATTACATCGCCGGCGGCATTCTGGCAGTGTCCTGTTTGACGGATGCTATTGACGGAAAGATCGCAAGACATTTTAATATGATCTCCACTCTGGGCAAGATCCTGGATCCTTTGGCAGATAAGATCACTCAGCTGACACTGGTGCTTTGTCTTGCCATTCGGTATCCGGTGCTGTGGATCCTGGTAAGCCTGTTTGTGGTGAAGGAAAGCTTCCAGCTGGTGGCCGGCTTCATGACGCTGCGGCGGGGCAAAATGCTGACCGGCGCGCTGCTTGCCGGCAAGATCAGCACCACAGTGCTGTTTGTAAGCCTGATCCTGCTGGTACTGATGCCCAACCTCAGCCCTGTAGGTGTAAACATCATCACCGCGGTAGACTGTGTTGTTTTGATCGTGGCTTTTATCGGCTATGCCAAGACCTACTACACCCAGTCCCCCATGATCCAGGAACTGGAAAACGAGGAAGCGGAAAGCGAATAAATCACAGCGCCCGGAATCGAACTGATTTCGGGCGCTTTTTCGATTGACAAACCCACATCGCTGCTGATAAAATATGCAGACTATCCACTGGAGAAGGTGTGCCTATGACGAATTTGCTGTTACGGCTTTTTATCAAAGACTACAAAAACACAGGCAATAGCGCCGTGCGCGCTGCCATCGGAAAACTGGCTGGCATGACCGGCATCGTTTGCAATCTGCTGCTGGCTGCCGGGAAGCTGATCCTGGGTTGGATCGTAGGGTCTGTTTCCATTGTTGCCGACGGTGCAAACAATCTGACCGACGGCGCATCCTCTGTGGTCACCTTTCTTGGTTTTCGTATGGCCCAGCACCCTGCGGACAAGGAGCACCCTTACGGTCACGCGCGGTATGAGTATCTTTCCGGGCTGATCGTTGCAGTGCTGATCCTGTTTGTTGGTGTGGAGCTGGCAAAAACCTCTTTTGACAAAATTTTTCATCCTGTCGGCGTGCCGGTATCTCCGGCGGTTTTGGCGATTCTATTAGGCACTGCCGCAGTAAAGCTGTGGATGGCCGGTTTTTTCCGGACGCTGGGAAAGCGGATCAACTCCGTTACCCTGCTGGCTGCTGCCGCAGACAGCCGCAACGATATTCTGGCGACCGGCGCGGTTTTGGCTGGCTGTTTGATTCAGTATTTCTTCCAGATCAGCATTGACGGCTATGTGGGTCTTGCCATGGCGGTCTTCATTCTGTGGTCGGGGATCAGTGTGGTACGGAGCACGGTTTCCCCACTGCTTGGTCAGCAGGCAGACAGGACGCTGGTGAAAAACATCGAGAAACTGATCCTTTCCCATGCGCCGGTGTTGGGCATCCACGATCTGCTGGTGCATGATTACGGCCCCGGGCAGTGCTACGCATCCGTCCATGTGGAGCTAAGTGCGGAGGAAGAGCCTTTGCGCTGCCACGATATTATTGACGACATCGAATGGGATGCGTTGCAGGAGCTGAATGTGCATCTGGTGATCCACTACGATCCGGTGGTACAAAATGATGAAGAGCAAAATGAAATGCAGGCAATCGTGCAGCAGATCCTTTCGGATTTGGATCCCCGGCTGTCCATGCATGATTTTCGTCTGGTAAGAGGTGCAACCCAGAAAAAGCTGGTCTTTGATCTGTCCGTCCCCTACTCTATGGCAAGTTCTCACAGCCAAATCAAAGCAAATATCGACGATGCTTTGGGCGACCGGGACAAAGCCTATTTGACTGTCATTCGTTTTGATGCAGAAGGTTAAAAAACAGACCGCGATGCGGTCTGTTTTTTATTATGCAGTTTTTACTTTCGCAGGCAGGCGGTTGCCTTTGGCAAGCAGCTTGCGAACACCCATGCCGATCAGCAGCATGATATACGCCGCCGCGGTGAAGCCCAGGATATACAAAACCAGACACCAGGGGAACGGCACGACCTGCTGCACCAGGGAATATACCGGCAGGTGGGGGTCGCAATAGGGACTGATATAGAACATATTAAAGGTTTCTGTTTCCAGAAGGCCCGTGCAGAAAGCGATCTCGTTGAGCACCACAGCCAAAGCCACAAAAACTGCAAACACAGGTACGGCCTTCAAAATAGTCTTATGCTCCAGCTTTACATAGCCCGTTGCCAGCAGGTAAATACCCAGGAAGATCATGCTGCCATGGCAAACCATGGTCTGGATATTGATGCCGATAGTACCGATAAATACATCACCGGGATAGAACATGACCGCCGCGCCGGCAAACACCGAAAAGGTGGACAAATAGGCACACAGAGCAGTGTGGAGCTTTCCCTTCTTGGTCAGTCCTGCCACCAGGCCTGCATACATAGGCGTGGAGCAGAACTGCATGGGGAATGCATACCACTGGTAATCAAAGATAATGCCGTTTTCGTAGGAAAAGCTGTAGTTGATCTGCTTATAGATTTCCAAAATAATAACCGCAATGGATACGGTCAGGATCACTTTTCTCTGGCGGTCAGCCGGATGCTTGTGATGCCACAGGCTGAACAGGATCGCCGCGACGAACGTGCCAACCAGCCACAGGATATGGAACAGTCCGTAGGGCTGCGGCGTTTCCATCTGCCAGTCCAGAATGCGCAGTACAGATGCAAAAAAATCCACCGGGATGCCTCCTCTCTATCTCCCGATGATTATATCACAATTCAGCGGAATGTCACATTAAGATTTGTTTAAGGAAATCGGAAGGGACTTTAAATTTCTCTTTGGTCAAAAGAAAAAGACCACCCGGTGGGTGGTCTTTTCTTTTGGCGGAGAAGGAGGGATTTGAACCCTCGATACCCTTTTGGGGTATACACGATTTCCAATCGTGCGCGCTCGGCCAGCTACGCGACTTCTCCATGTCGCTTCCTTTCGGTCAGCCTGGATATAATACAATAATTCATCTGCTTTGTCAAGAGCTAATTTTACAAAATATCACTTTGTTTTATCCGAAATTCCGCACCCTTTTCTTGACACCGCCCCATTCTGCCGATACAATATAGAAAACAAAATTGGAGGGTTTCCTATGAAAGTTCTTCTTGTCAACGGTAGTCCCCGGCAGCACGGCTGCACCCACACCGCATTAACTGAAGCTGCAAACGCACTGAACGAGCGGGGTGTTGAAACAGAGATCGTCTGGGTTGGCAACAAAGAGATCGCCGGCTGCACCGCCTGCGGCAGCTGCCGCAAGACCGGCAAGTGCATCTTTGATGACATAGTCAATGAAATCTCCGACAAGCTGGATACATACGACGGTTTTATCTTTGGCACACCCGTTTACTACGGCGGCCCCAGCGGACAGATCCTGTCGGTGATGAACCGTCTGTTCTACTCTTCCGCGGCCAAGATGGCCGGCAAGCCGGTATCCGCGGTGGTTTCCTGCCGCAGAGGCGGTGCCAGTGCGGCGTTCCAGCAGATGAATATGCACTTTATGATGACCAACATGATCGTGATCACCAGCCAGTACTGGAATCAGGTCCACGGCAACACCCCGGAGGAAGTTCGGCAGGATGCAGAAGGCTTGCAGACCATGCGTACTCTGGCAGAGAATATGACCTTCGTTCTGCGTTCCATCGAAGCCGGCAAGGCCGCCGGCGTTCCCGGGCCTAACTATGAACCCAAGGAGCGTACCAATTTCATCCGCTAAAAAATACCCGATCCCTCTGGGATCGGGTATTTTGGGCTCTACTGACCAAAAAAGAACTGGTCTAAAACCGAGAATTTTCTCAAATAAAGCTTATTACAATATCAACAGTTTTTCCACTTCTTCTGAAAGCGCATCGTTTTGAATATGAACTTTCACTTCGTTGGACAGTGCATTGGTTTTAAGGTGCATAACAAGGCTTGTAATGCCGGCTTTTTGACGAAGCGGTGTCGTTACGTTTTCTGCCGCAATAAGATTTCGAGCCATAAACACAGTAACATTTTTAGTAAACCCACCGTAATACGCAGTTATTTTACCATCGTTGATGGCAATACCATTGTTTTGGTAACTGAGAGCAGCACTCAATGCTTTTACGGCAATTATTATTGCTCCTACGCCTACAACGGCAAAAGCAACAGCGACAATAATAGTGGATGGTACATTAAATATCAGCATAGGCAGGGCTGCCTGCAGCAACACAACACCTGTTATGATACCAAGAGTTAAGGCAAACCATGATATAAACGAAAAATAGGAAATAGATTTTGTCTGCTTTTTGTCCGGAACATAATCAGGCAATACCTTGCTCAAGATCTCGCCGATCTCATCATACTTACAAAACGGTACAAGTGCACCAAGCCCGGCATTCTTATCATCGTCACCGCTATTGACAGTATAGCCAATCACCTCAAGCCGGATCGACGCAAAACCGAGCATCCTTTGCACAAGGCCTTGGGTAATCTTAACGGCCTTGATCTTGTCATAACTGAAGGTGTTGGTATGCTTCTCCAAAAGTCCGTAGGAAATCTGGATGTCATTTCCACGCTTGGTGATTTTGAACTGATAGTATCCCACAAAGGAATGGATCAAGCATCCGATAAGGGAAAACATCGAAAACAGCAGCATAGCACCTAAAGTAATTAAAAAGGCGAACAGGAAATACTGACCCCACGTACCAAGGAAATTCTGCTGCAGCATCAGCTTGCAAATGCCGATAACGATAATGGCAAGCACGGCAAATAATGCCGTAAAAAATGCCGTAGAAGCGATGTTGATAAGCGTGTACAGCATTTTCTTACCAGAGGTAAAGCAGTAAAGGCTATCTTCATCCGAAAGAAGCAGTTCATCCTTCGGCTGCGTGCTCTCCACATTTCGTGCGCCGCCCTCTTTCAGTGCATTAAGTTCGTTCAGCAGGTCATCAACGATTTTATCTTTTTCGATAATAGTAATCTCAGCCTGGTGGGAGGTGTTTGTAGAGCCGCTGTCAACCGTCAGAATTGCGATACCGAAAATTCTATGAAAAATATTCTGTTTTTTATTGATAGCGTGTACCTTTTTGTAGTCCAATACAGAGCGTTTTCTGAACAGAACACCTCTATTGCATTTGATCTCCTTTTCTGTCAGTTCGTAGCCGGAGGTCTTGTAATACAGAATTCGGTAAACAATAAAGCACAGATAAACTACAGCAAATCCGATTACAAAAAACGGAATTGCAGCTATTATATCTTCAACCTTTGCACTTTCGTCAAGAAAAAAGTCTTTAAGAAAGATAAACACTACTACAAGGCTGCTGAATAAATCCGACAACAAACAGGAATAAATATATCCTTTGTCAAATTTCTTCATTTCTCAATTCCTCAATTCTCGCTTCAAGATTACGTTCTAGTTCATCGATCATTCGGTCAGCTTCTGCAGTCGTGAGTGTAGAAATATCAAAATTCGATCCTGCCGTCGAAATGGTTACTCCGCTCAACTTCAGCATCATCATAAGGGGACCTTGTGTCCTGTGAAGATCCTGGATCTGGCAGACAGGAATTACGACTCTCTGCCTAAAAATCACGCCTTGTTTTACAATGATCCTTTTATCATCGTATCCCCAAGTATACATTTTATAGCGTAGTGACGGCATGATCAAAGTAATAGCAAGAAGTAAAGCAACAGGTATTCCCACTCCCAACAAAACAGCAAGCGTTACGTCGCCGGGCGAACCCGTTGCACTCAGAATTACAGCTGCGCTTGTAAAGACGCCTACCAGTGCCAGCGATCCAATAGCCGCACGAATGTACCATAACTTAAGTACACTTTTATCCAATTTCTTCAGTTCCAAATAAAATCTCCCCTTTGATCATGCTACATTGGTATTTTACTTTTGCTCATTTATCTCTTGCGTTATTAATTCTAAGAAAACCGCCTTGGTGTATTATAGCATAAAAGTGGTGAAGTGGCAAGGGAAAGTGATATTCTGTGCTACGCACAGAGTGATATTATGCCTTGCGGCATAGTGATATTTTTGCTATCGCAAAAGTGATATTATATTCGCCTCTTAACTGCCCGAAGGGCAATATCACTCGGCGTTAGCCGAATATCACTGCGAAGCAATATCACTCGCCGAAGGCGAATATAACTGAAAAAACTCTTGTTCTTTTTGAACAAGAGTTTTTTCTGGAGCTAGTGACCTGACTCGAACAGGCGACCTTCTCATTACGAGTGAGATGCACTACCGACTGTGCTACACTAGCATTCGCCAAGTCATTATATCGGCTTTTCTCCGGAATGTCAACTTCTTTTTATTCTTGTGTTGTCAGTCAGTAACTGCCTTCATTTAGCCCAGCAATCAGCAAAATACTTGCCGCATTTGGCCAGCTCGGCCATTACTTTACGATAGCTTTTTTCGTTAAGATGCCAATTCTCGGCCGTAACACCTTGGGTATTAGTTGGAACTACCATGATCTCCGCATTCGGAAAATAACAGGTATACGACATATATGCTCTGCGTGCATGGAAGGACTGGCAGCAAAGAATGATACTTTTCGCTTCTATTTGATGTTCTTTCAACACTTTTGCAGAATAGTACGCATTTTCCATCGAGTTTGTGGCTTTATCTTCACTAAGAATCGCCTCTTCCGGGACGCCATTCTCCATAAGAATATGTTTGCAATACGCAAAATCAGTTACATATTCTCCATCATACCGAGGATTATCGATATTCTCTCTTGCAAATCTTCCTACATTCAGAGAAAACATACCTGATGGCAACACATATTTTGCATAGCCAGCATGAAATAATTCACTCGCCTTTTCGGTAATGACAGACTGTGATGTTCCAGGAATCATAATAACATCGCATTTTCTTGGGGTGTCATTGATAAAGATGAAATCTGTGACATCCCGGATAAATCTTTGATTCATTTCCTTTTCTCCTTAAAGAGCTGTCCCGGCAGGAACAGCTCTCTTTTTATACATTTGCGCCGGTTTCTTTGATCTTCGCCCGTAGAGAGAGCAGATCGTCAAAGGTTTCCGGGCGTTTGGACACATCCCGCAGCAGTGCTGACGGATGGTAGATAGCGGTGATCCACACGCCGTCCTTTTGCACCCACTGGCCGTGTTCCCGGGTAATGCGATAATCATCCCGAATCATCCGTGTCGCTGCGATCCTGCCAAGGCAGACAATGATCTTGGGCTGAATCAGCTCGATCTGACGGCGCAGGTAGCCGATACAGGCAGCTTGCTCATTTTCCTGGGGATCCCGGTTTTGGGGCGGGCGGCACTTGACGATGTTGGCGATATAGCAATTGGTCTTTCTATCCAAATCGATGATGGACAGCATATCGTCCAGCAGCTTCCCTGCCGCGCCAACGAAAGGCTCTCCTTTCAGATCCTCCTGCTCACCGGGCCCTTCGCCGATAAACAACACATCCGCTTCCCGGTTGCCAACGCCGAAAACCACATTATGACGGGTCTGGCACAGGCCGCAGTTTCGGCACTGGGCGCAGCTGCTTTCCAGTTCCTTCCAATCCATATTACGATCCTCTCCGCCGGTTTTGTCTTCTGCTGCGGCGCTGGGCATTGCGCTTGGCTCTTTGCATCAGCCGCAGGAATAGCAGCACCAACACAACGACAAGAGCAAGGGCTGCCAAAACACCCAAAACGATCCCCACTACCGCCCAGCTGAAACCTTTTTCCTCACTCCCCTGCCGGACTGGCTGGGTAGGTTCTGTCCACACATCCACCGCATTGATAGCGGTCAGTTCTGTCTGGGCCAGGCACTTGGAACCGTACCACACCTGCAGCAAAGAGATCGGCTGACCCTGCTCAATGGGGGCTGTCAGCGTTCCTACAGATTCCCCGTAGATCCAGCTGAGCTGACTTTCGTCAATATCTTTGGGAAGAACGGTGGCTGCGTTCTGAGACGGCTGGACTACCACATTGTTCTCGCCGCCGGATACAGGGTACTGGGAAATGACCTGACCCACATAAAAGATCTGGCGGTATTCAAATTCTTCTAACGCATAATCCAGCAGTGCCGCGGTTTCCTCAAAGCTACCGAAGCGTTCCAGCGCCAGACCGTTCTCTTCATAGGTAGCCTTGGCGCCCATGACGATGGTCAGCAGCTCCATATCACCGCCGGTGGCAGTGGCTACCAGGCATCTGCCGCCTTCGTTGGTAGAGCCTGTTTTGCCGCCGGTGACCCGGGAATCGAAGTATTTCTTGTTCACATCCGTGCTCATCATATAGTTGGATGTGTACACAGTCCGCTCTTCGCTTTTATTGGTAGCGGGAACGATATAGGATTTGGCACAAAACAGGGTTTTAAAGGTCTCATTATCCAATGCATAATCGGTAATACGGCAGATATCCCGGGCAGTGGTATAGGAATTCTCATCATGCAGGCCGTGGGCGTTGGTGAAATTGGTATCCTTGCACCCAAGCTCTGCGGCGCGCTGGTTCATCATGGCAATGAACGCTTCCTGGCTGCCAGCAATATGCTCGGCGATGACGGTAGCGGCATCATTGGCAGAAGCTGCCATCATGCAGTACAGAAGATCTTGCAAGGTCAGTTCCTCACCGGCTACCAAGCTGGCGCTGACAGAGCCAATGGCCACATAGGAAAGGGCCCGCTTGGTAACGATGACCTTATCCTCCAGATTACCCTTTTCGATGGCGATCAAAGCGGTCATCAGCTTGACCATGCTGGAAGGATAGATCCGCTGATCCGGGTTCCATGTATAGATCATGGTGTCGCTGTTGCGTTCGTAGATCATGACAGCATTGGCAGTTTCCGCAATGCGACCGCCATCGCTGAGCTGCTGGGAAGCATCTACACTGTGGCAGCCGCTGATCACAGACTGGTCTGCAGCTGCAGCCTGAACAGTGGGCTGCAGGCAGGTCAAAAGTGCTATGACTGCCAGAAAAAGGCACAAAGACCGGATTTTTTTCATATTTCTTCCTCAATATCCCCATACCGGACTTGTCCGGCAATGAAAATTCGTGTATAATGTTTGATGGTATTATATCAACATTTTATCTGCTAGTCAATCCGGGAGGTGGTAAGGAATGAAAAAATCGGCCTTTTGGTGTTTGCTGCTGATCTGTTGCAGTTGCATCGCCTTTACCGGCGGTTTCTTCCTTGGCCGCAATTACAACCGCACCCCGGTACAGGTCAGTCAGCTTCCTGCCGCTACATTCAGCAGCGGTGTACAGGAAAAAGTCAATATCAACACCGCTAACGCAGAACAGCTGCAGACCCTGCCGGAGGTAGGACCTGTGCTTGCCCAGCGCATTATCGATTACCGGCAGAAACACGGTGCATTTGAAAAGGTCACAGATCTCGCCAATGTGGAGGGCATCGGAACGAAGATCCTGGATGCCATTCTGGATCATATCACTACAGGAGGATAACACCTATGAAAATACTGGTCGTGGACGACGAGGAACTGCTCGTCAAGGGAATCCGCTTCAACTTGCAGAACGAGGGCTACGAAGTGATCACCGGCTTCAACGGGCTGGAGGCGGTACAGGCTGTACAGACCCAGATGCCGGATCTGGTGATTCTGGATGTGATGATGCCGGAAATGGACGGTTTGACCGCCTGCGCGAAGATCAGAGAATTTTCCAATGTGCCGATCATTCTGCTGACCGCCAAGGCCGATGATATGGACAAGCTCATGGGCTTTGACCACGGTGCAGATGATTACCTGACCAAGCCGTTTAATATTCTGGAGCTGAAAGCCCGGATCCGGGCGCTGCTACGCCGCAGCGGTGCTGACAGCAAGGCAGCAGAAAATCAGCTTACCATTGGCTCCATCACGTTGGATCTGAACGCCCGGAACGCTTACCGCTCCGGCGCACCAGTGGATCTGACTGCCAAGGAATTTGATGTGATCGAATTCTTGATGCGCAACCCCAACCGGGTCTACTCCCGGGAAAACCTGCTGGATACCATCTGGGCTTATGAGTACCGCAGCGACATCCGCACCGTAGATGTGCACATCCGCCGTTTGCGGGAAAAGCTGGAGGAAAACCCAGCAGAACCCAACTATATTATGACGAAGTGGGGCGTTGGCTATTATTTCCGGAAGTAAAAAGCATGGCAGCCGCTTTCGCAGCAGCACACATATCCGCTATGCGCTTATTTATATTGTCATTACATCAGTGTTCCTGTTGTTTTTGAATATTTACTGCTCCGGTGCCAGCCAAAAGCTGTTTTATCAAAGCAAGCAAAATTCCATGATTGAAAAATGTTTGCTGGTTTCTTCGGAGATCTCAGCGCTGGAGGTTTTGAACCCTTCCAGCGCTGCCGGTGCTGTTGCCAAAATGGGCAGTCTGCAGGTAACGCGGCTAATCATTACCGATCAGTCCGGTTTTATCGTCTACGACTCTATTCCGGACGCTTCTGTATATGCGCTGCTTCCGGAGATCGTCAATGCCATGGGAGGCTACGATGTTTTCTCCTGGGTCTACCACGACGGTGCTATGCAGTCCTGCGCAGCTACGCCGGTATACTCTTACGGCACACTGACCGGCTGCGTATACATGATGGAATATGACACAGCGCAGGGCGCGCTCATTCAGTCTTTGCAGCAAAACGTACTAACGATCACGATCATTCTGGAGCTGGTGGTCATTCTCTTCTCCATTCTCTTCTCCACCGCATTTTCCCGTCGGTTCCGGCAGTTGATGGGCTCTATGCGGATCATCCGGGAAGGCAATTACGGTCATCAGGTCAAAGTAGGCGGCAGCGACGAGCTGACATTCCTTGCCGACGAGGTCAATGAGCTGACCGCCCGGCTGCAGGTTTCTGAGAACAAGCGGCGGCAGTTTGTTTCCGATGCTTCTCACGAGCTGAAAACACCCCTGGCATCCATCAAGCTGCTCAGCGATTCCATTTTGCAGAACGACATGGATATGCTCACCGTCCGGGAATTTGTGGGCGACATCGGTAACGAAGCGGAGCGCTTGAGCCGTATGTCTGAAAAGTTGCTGAGCCTTTCCCGTATTGAAAGCCAGCAGGACGGCGACTGCGAGATCATATATCTGACGCCCACACTGCAGCGTGTAGAGCGGATGCTTTCCGGCATTGCCGAAAGCAATGGGATCACTCTGGCGTTGAAGATCAAGCAGGACTGTCCTATCCTAATGCTGGAAGATGATCTTTATCAGATCATTTTTAACTTGGCCGAGAACGGCATTAAATACAATGTCCCCGGCGGCAAGCTTACCATCTCCTTGGATCGGGACGCAGATAACGCTATCGTGCAGGTGACGGATACCGGTGTGGGCATCCCGGAGGATGCCATCAGCCACGTCTTTGAACGTTTTTACCGGGTTGACAAAGCCCGCTCCCGGAAGTCCGGCGGCAGCGGTTTGGGATTGGCCATCGTACGCAACATGGTCGAACGAAACCAGGGCACTATCACTGTTGAAAGTACGGTAAAGAAGGGATCGTCCTTCACTGTCACCTTCCCTGCCTTTGATATTGAGGAGGATGTACAATGAAGCGAATTGTATGTTTGATCTTGGTAATATCCTGGGCATTGTGTCTGCTGGCTTGTACACAGCAGGAGGACGCCATTCAGGATCCGGTGCGGTTTTATTACCCCCGAAGCAAGATAACCTACGGCAATGCAGACAGTGTGATCGCCTGGGAGGAACAAGAGGCTGCAGGTCACCGAGAGGACTATCTGTATCTGCTGCGACAGTATTTGAAAGGACCGGTGTCCGATTCTCTGTCACGGACATTTCCCAGAAGCGTGATGCTCAAGGATCTGCAGATCAGCGGCGGAACCGCCTATGTGGTACTCAACGACTATGCCGCACTGGTAACCGGTCTGGATCTGACGATGGCCTGCGCCTGCCTGACCGCTACGATCACAGAACTGACCGGCGTACAACGGGTAACGATCCGGGCAGAGCATACTCTGCTGGACGGTAATCCTTCTATCACCATGGATCGGGATCATCTTCTTTTATTGGATGAAAGTGCCGATGCCGAGGGAAACTGAACGGTATAAGGAGCGATAATATGAAGTTTATTTCCTGGAATGTGAACGGGCTTCGTGCCTGTATGCAAAAGGGTTTTGCAGATTACTTTACGCAATCGGAGGCGGATTTTTTCTGTTTGCAGGAGACGAAGCTCCAAGAAGGCCAGATCCGTTTGGAACTGCCGGGCTATGAGCAATATTGGTGTTATGCAGAGAAAAAAGGCTATTCCGGCACGGCAATCTTTACAAAGCACAGTCCGCTGCGTGTGCGCTATGGCATCGGTGTCCCTGAGTTGGATACCGAAGGACGGCTGATCACATTGGAATATCCGGAATTTTTCCTGGTAACCTGCTATACGCCCAATGCCCAGCGGGAGTTGGCGCGGATCGATCACCGGATGCGATGGGAAGAGGCTTTCCGGGAGTACCTCATGGGCCTCGATGCGCAAAAGGCTGTAGTGATCTGTGGCGATCTGAATGTTGCCCACAACGAGATCGACCTGAAGAATCCTTCCTCAAACCGCGGAAGTGCCGGTTTTTCCGATCAGGAACGGGGCGCTTTCGGCAGGCTGCTGGACAGCGGATTTACGGACACCTTCCGGTATCTGTACCCGGACAAGACCGGAGCATACAGCTGGTGGAGCTATATGTTCAACGCCAGAGCCAACAATGTCGGATGGCGGATCGACTATTTCCTGGTGTCGGACCGACTGCGTGATCGGATCCAAAGCGCGTCCATTCATGCGGATATCTTGGGCAGTGATCATTGCCCTGTGGAATTGGAATTGGAATAAACAAACGGGATGTGTATATACACATCCCGTTTATGCATCTTTTTCCATTAGTAAGTTCCAGGCGGCATAACCGATGGCTGCGCCGATAACATTCAGGATCAGATCGTCCACATCGCAGCTGCCAAGCAATGTAAACAGCTGCGCGATCTCCACAAGGCTAATGATCCCAACCGTTGCGATCAAGGTTTTCCATAGCTTTTGCAGCCTTACAAAGACCCACGGAAGCAAAAAGCCCAATGGTAAAAACATACCGATATTACCGCCCAGGTTGATAACTGCCTGACGGGCCTGGTTGGTATACATGCTGGCAAAGCCCCATTTTTCCAGGTAGTACGCCCGATGGGTCAGAATGTGCAGGTAATTTCCCACCGTGTGAAAGGGCACAAGATTCAGGTTGCTTTTCACCTGCTGCCAATAGGAAGCGGCGTGGTAATCCGGAATCCGGGCGCTTTGAAAGAACAAAAGCCACAGCATCAGCGCGCAGTACATCCCAAAAAGCACCCGGGGGAAAGTTTTCTTTTGGAGCATAGTCATCCCTCCGTACCCATTATACGATAGCTGCGTCGCAAATACAAGCAAAAACCGCCTGCCCCGAGGGCAGGCGGTAAACGCAGGATCATTAGGCCTTTTCTAGAGCCAGGGTTCTGGTAGTCAGGTCGCAGACCTCGCTGGGCCCAAAGTACTGAATTGCACCGGGATACAGGTAGCAGGTCTCAGTGGCCCACAGCTCTCTGTGTGCCGCGAAGAATGCAAAAGGCTTGCCGTCCAGCTCCACCAGGGCCTTGCGGATCACAGGCTTGTCCATGCCGTTTCTTCTTTCGATGTTCATCATCTTGGTGATGGGCATACCGCCAGCCACCCACTCCTCAGCGGGCTTAGACAGGTTGGAAACCTTGGACAGGTAGCCATTGTAGCCATACTGGATCAGCATGAAGGCATTGTAGCCCAGGGAGTAGCAGTAGTCAGCATCGAAATTGGAGGGGAATGCGCAGCGGCCTTCGTAGCCCAGGAAGTGATGCTGGGCAGAGAACTTGCCCTTGTAGGTGCCTGCAGCCTTCCGTGCAGCCAGATTGTTCTTGACCAGCTCGGAGAACAGCTTCTCAGACTCAATAAGGCTGACCTGCACATTGCCGTGGGGGTCACGCTCCAGGAACAGCTGCTGCTGGATGGACTCGGGCAGGATAGCGAAAACAGCCATAGACTCCTTTGTCAAGCCATTTTCGATGAAAGCATACTTTTCCTT
>JAGBEM010000250.1 GCA_017936985.1 Oscillospiraceae bacterium | reverse complement strand
TCGAGATGCCTGTCAACTGGTGTGAAGAGCTGGGTACGGTTCTTGCCAATGACGAGGTCATCGACGGCAAGTCCGAGCGCGGCGGCTTCCCGGTGGTCAAGAAGAATATGATGCAGTGGGTCATCGACCAGCCTGCCTTTGCCGAAAAGCTGCTGGAGGGCCTGGAGGAAGTAGATTGGCCTGAATCCACCAAGGAGATCCAGCGCAACTGGATCGGCAAGTCTACCGGTGTGGAAGTGGACTTCCAGCTGGTGGGCGGCGGCGAATTCTCCATCTACACCACCTGTATCGAAACCATCTATGGCATTACCTTCATGGTCCTGGCCCCCGACGGCAAGATCGTCCAAGGCCTTATGGATCGGGTAGAGAACAAGGAAGAAGTCCAGGCTTACATTGACGAATCTATCAAGAAGAGCGATATTGACCGTACTGATCTAAACAAGACCAAGTCCGGCTGCCGCCTGCAGGGCGTTTACGCCATCAACCCGGTCAATGGCAAGGAAGTGCCTGTGTTCATCGGTGATTTCGTCCTGGCAAGCTACGGTACCGGTGCGGTCATGGCCGTCCCCAGCCACGATCAGCGTGACTTTGAATATGCCCAGGTACATGATATTCCCATGATCCAGGTCATTGAGGGCTGGGATGTAACGGAGTGCGCCTTTGAAAAGCAGGATTACCTCGGCAAGGGCTGTAAGCTCATCAACTCCGAGGAGTTCACCGGTCTGACTGTGGAGGAAGCCAAGGAAGCCATCACTTGTAAGCTGGAGAAGGCCGGCGTCGCCAGAAGAAAGAACAACTACCACTTCCGGGAGTGGATCTTTGCCCGTCAGAGATATTGGGGCGAGCCTGTTCCATGTGTGTATACAGAGGACGGCGATACTGTGTTCCTGCCGGATGAGGAGCTTCCGCTGGTTCTTCCTGTGCTGGAGGACTATAAGGGCCGCAATGGTCAGGCACCTCTGGAAAACGCTACGGAATGGAAGCAGTATAATAAAAACGGTGTTAAGGGCATCCGGGAAACTTCCACCATGCCCGGCAGCGCCGGCTCTTCCTGGTACTATATGCGTTATATCGATCCCAATAACGAAAACGCATTCTGCGATCCGGAACTGCTGAAGCACTGGATGCCCGTTGACCTGTATGTTGGTGGTCCGGAGCACGCCGTCGGCCACTTGATGTATTCCCGGATCTGGAACCGTTTCCTGTATGATAACGGCCTGTCCCCGGTTAAGGAGCCCTTCCAGAAACTGGTCCACCAGGGCATGATCCTGGGCGAGAACGGCATCAAAATGGGAAAGCGCTTCCCTGAGTTTGTTGTCAATCCCAGTGATGTTGTCCGGGAGTACGGTGCGGACACCCTGCGCCTGTACGAAATGTTCATGGGCCCCCTGGAGGTATCCAAGCCCTGGAGCACCACGGCGGTGGCCGGTGCCAAGAAATTCATCAACCGCGTGTGGAATTTCTTCACTGAAAGCGCCAATATTACTGAAACGGATGACGGCAAGCTGACAAAGATCTACCACCAGACCGTCAAGAAGGTCACTTCTGACTTTGAGGCTCTGGGCTTTAATACGGCCATTGCCCAGATGATGGTCTTCGTCAATGAGGTCTATAAGAACGGCACTTGTCCCAGAGAGTATGCAGAGGGCTTTATTAAGATGATCTCCTGCATCACTCCCCATGTGGGTGAGGAAATTTGGCAGATCCTGGGTCATGAAAACACCATTGCCTTTGAACCCTGGCCCACTTACTCGGAAGAGAAGTGTAAGGATAACGAGGTCAACATTGCGGTTCAGGTCAACGGCAAGATGCGCGGTACTGTGCTGATGGCTGCGGATCTGGATAACGATACTGTGGTAGCCAACGTGGTGGCCGATGAGAAGATCGCCCGGTTCCTGGAGAAGCAGGAAGGCAGCATTATCAAGACCATCGTGGTCAAAAATAAGCTGGTCAATCTGATCGTTAAGTAATTTTTTGGCAAATCCCATCAAAATCTTGAATTCTTTCTTGACATTTGGGAAAACACTGCGTATAATGTATGAAGCCAATAGATGGCCCTGAAAGCATCCTGGACTTAGCCGGATGCATCGGAGGGAGGGAAAACAATGTCTGAAATTCGCGTCAAGGAAAACGAATCTCTGGAAAGCGCTCTGCGCCGTTTCAAGCGTAGCTGTGCCAAGGAGGGCGTTATCGCTGAAGTTAAGAAGCGCGAGCATTATGTCAGCCCCAGCCTGAAGCGTAAGCAGAAGTCTGAAGCTGCCCGTAAGAACAAGAGAAAGTTCTATTAATTTAACATCCCTCTTGAGAAATGCTCAAAACCGCCTTGCGAAAGCAAGGCGGTTTTTGCGTCCTATCCTAACTCCTGAAACAGCCCAACAGCCAGCTTCACCCCCAATTTCTCCGCTTCCTCCAACAGATCGACCGTATCCTCTCGGGTGCGAAACAGTGTAAATTCTGCAATATCACCCTCGGTATGTATGGTGTAATGGCAGTGAAGTGTTTTGTCTTTGCGACCCTCATCTGTTTGTCCGCCGACTGGCAGCAGACAGTATTCGGCACCTTGCTCGGTCAGCTTTATGATTTGACCGTCCAAGGCCATTTCCAGCCAAATTTCCCGCCCTTGCCAAGGCGCAAGGTATTCCTCCAAGCAAACGTCGATGGGCACTGGTGGCAAGCAAATAGGGCGGTCTACATCCTGCGCGTACATCTGGGAAACCGCTACAGGGCAGAGAAGCTCGCATACTTCTTTCACGATTTTCACAGCCTCATTATATTCCGGACGCTGCAGATCCAGAAGAACAGCACTACAGCGAAGCCTTGCAATCGCTTCTTCCAGCTGCGCTTTGATCAGACCGGGATCATGTCCGCAGACCGGTGTCCGGTCACTGAGGATCAAAAGAGATTCAGGCGGCAGCTGCGAAGGAATATTGGAAAGTCCTGTGCTGTATGGGGAAAATAGGCAGCTGAGCCACGCCGGATATTTTGGCAGAGCGGTGTTGCGTCGAAATTCTGCCGCAGTCATGGCAAGATATAATGGAATTGCCATGGACAAACGCCCCCAATCGTGCTATAATCTTTCATATCTTATGAAAGCGCGGGTGCTGATATGTCTTTTTCTTTGCTGCCCAGGCTGATCGTCAGGTCGCTTCCGGATCTTACACTGGAGCTGCTCCATCAGCATGAGATCCGGCTGCTGATGCTGGATTTTGACAATACCATTGTCCCTTACACCACTAATATTCCTACAGAAGAAATGGGAAACTGGCTTAAAAAGATGGCTGCTTCTGACATTTTGATCTGCGTGGTTTCCAACAGTAAGCGTGACCGGGTAAAGATCTTCTGCGAAAAATACGGCATCCCCTGTATCACCCACGCGAAAAAACCCTTCGCCAAAGGCATCCGCCAGTGCCTGCGTCAATTCGATATTCCGGCACATCAGGCTGCCTTGGCGGGCGACCAGATCTATACGGACACTTTAGGCGGCAACTGCGCCGGTGTCACATCCATTCTGGTCACGGCCATTGACAATCATAATATCTGGCTGAAGCTGCGCCATGTGGCTGAGCTGCCATTTATATACGCTGCAAAGAACAGGAGAGTTTGACTATGAAGAATATTGAAAAGTTTCTGTCCCTGCTGGACGGCGAGGTGGACGGTCTGCTGCTGACCAGCCGTTACAGCCGTCACTATGGCGCAGAATTTGATATTGCCGAGGGTGTCGCCATCGTCACCAAGGCAGGCTGCCGTTATTTCACGGACAGCCGATATATCGAATCCGCGGAAAACGGCATTCAGGGCTTTGAAGTTCTGGAAATGAACCGGGAGAATAACTATATCAAGCGTATCAACGATGCTATTGCAGATTTCGGTGTATCCAAGCTGGGCTTTGAGGAAAACTACCTGACGGTAGCGGAGTACCATTACTATGCCGAAAAGCTCCATGCGGAACTGGTTCCTTTCACCTCGAAGATCAACGGCTTCCGTGGTGTTAAGGAAGAATGGGAGCTTGATCTGATGCGTAAGGCACAGGATATTACGGATAAGGCTTTTGCTGATGTGCTGCCCCGGATCAAAGCCGGTATGACGGAACTGGAGCTGCAGGCGGAGCTCATCTACTGCCTGTACAAAAACGGTGGTCACGGCTTGAGCTTTGATCCTATTGTGGTCTCCGGTCCCAACACCAGCCTGCCCCACGGTGTAGCAGGGGAGCGCGTCATTCAGGAAGGCGACTTCATCACTATGGACTTCGGCGTTCTGTACCACGGCTACTGCTCTGACATGACCCGTACCGTGGCTCTGGGCTACGCTACAGAGGAAATGGAAAAGGTCTATCACACAGTCCTGGAAGCCCAGAAAGCCGGTATCGCGGCCTCTAAGGCCGGTGTGCCGGGCAAGGATATTGACGGTGCTGCCCGTAAGGTCATTGCCGATGCCGGCTACGGCCCCTATTTCGGTCATGGCTATGGCCACAGCCTGGGTCTTGAGGTCCATGAAAGCCCCAGCCCCAACGGCGCAAACATCGAAGGTATGCCCGTAAACAGCGTGGCATCTGCCGAACCGGGCATCTATTTGCCCGGAAAATTCGGTGTCCGTATCGAGGATGTGGTAATTTTCAAGGAGGATGGCTGTGAGGATATT